>JAGQRA010000280.1 GCA_020425885.1 Planctomycetota bacterium
GAGCGCTCGCTGCGGCCCGGCGGGGTGGCGGTGATCTACACCGTCTGTGGCTGGTCGCCGATGCCGATCCTGACCCGCATGGCGCCGATGGAGCTGCGCCACATGGTCAAGTCGTGGCTGTGGGGGACGTCGCCGAAGGACACCTTCCCGACCTGCTTCCGCATGAACGGCCGCGGCGTGCTGTCGCGTCTGTTCGCCGGCGTCGGCATGCGCGAGGAGGCGTTCTTGCGGCTCGATGACTGCCGCACCTTCGCCCGCTTCCGTTCGCTCAACGAGATCGAGCTCATGCTGCGGGCGGCTTGCCGCGCGCTCGGCATGCCCTATCCGGAGCATTGTCTGTTGGGGATCTACCGCAAGCCGTGAAGTTCCAGCCGTGAAGTTCCAGGACTACTACACCACCCTCGGCGTCGCCCGGACCGCCGGTGCCGACGAGATCAAGCGCGCCTACCGCAAGCTCGCCAAGGAGTGGCATCCCGACAAACACCCGGCCGACAAGCGCGCCGCGGCCGAGCGCCGGTTCGCCGAGATCTCCGAGGCCAACGAGGTCCTCAGCGACCCCGAGAAGCGCAAGCGCTACGACGCGCTCGGCCAGCACTGGCGCCAGGGCCAGGACTTCCAGCCGCCGCCCGGCGGCGGCTACCGCACGGTCGATCCCGAGGAGTTCGCCCGCATGTTCGGCGGTGCCGGCGGCGGTGGGTTCTCGGACTTCTTCTCGCAGATGTTCGGCGACATGTTCGCCGGCCGTGGCGGCGGCGGCGGCGGGCGGGCGCGGACACCGCAGCGCGGCCGCGACGTCGAGGCCCGGATCTCGATCGACGTCGGCGTGGCCTTGCTCGGCGGCAAACAGAGCTTCGCGATCCAGGGCGCCGAAGGATCACGCAGCGTCGATCTGACGATTCCCAAGCTGTCGCGCGATGGCCAGGTGTTGCGGCTGCGCGGCCTCGGCCAGGAGGGTGCCGGCGGCAAAGGCGACCTGCTGCTCAAGCTCGAACTGCATAACGGCGACGTCTACCGCCGCCGCGGCAACGACGTCGAGGCCGATGTCACGATCGCGCCGTGGGAGCTGCTCGATGGCACCGCGATCGAAGTCGCGGTGCCGGGCGGCACCGCCAACGTCAAGATCAAGCCCGGCACCAGGCCCGGCGAGCGGCTGCGCCTGCGCGGTCAGGGCCTGCCGCGCAGCGAGGGGGGCGCACCCGGAGACCTGTTGCTCGTCGTGCGACTCGGGTTGCCCGAGAACCTGACCGAGCGTCAGCAGGAGCTGTTGCGCGAACTCGGCAAGGATGCGGCTCCGGTTCGCGGCGGCGCGGCGAAGTAGCGGAGCGGGCGGTGCGGAGGGGGGGCTTGCGAGTGGAGCGAGTCCGCGTACGTTCTGCCTCATGACGTGATGGCGTCATCGAAACAGGGAACAGAACCGGGAAGAGCCATGCCAATCCTCTCTCTCTCTCTCTCTCTCTCTCTCTCTCTCTCTCTCTCTCAGGCACGTAGCCGCGGCGCAGGCCTCGGCGTAGGAGGTGGCCGGTGCGCGGCCCACCGGGCTCGCGGGATGCGGCGACGGTTCGCCGCGGTCCTCCTACCGCTCGCCTCTTGCCTCGGCGCTCCCTCAACGGCGATGGCGCAGTCGCCGCAGAACTGGGCGGATGTCTATCGCGATGACCAGGGCGTCCCGCACATCGTCGCCGAGAGCGAGGAGAACGCCTGGTACGCGATGGGCTACTAGGAGGCTCGCGATGCGCTGCTGTGGATCCAGTATGCGTGCAAAGCAGCCAGGGGGGAGCTGAGCTGGGTGGTCGGAGTCGACCGCGGCCTGCAGAACGACCTCGCGGTCCGGGCACTGCACGCGCACCTCGGCGAATGGAACCTCACCGAGGCCGAACTGCAGGCCCTGTTCGCGCCTTCGGGCACAATCCCGATCGCGGCCAACTTCTGGGACAACTGCGTCGCCTACGCTGCCGGTGCGAACGCGTATCGCGAGGAGGTGCTGAACTCCACGGGCACCCAGACTTCGGAAGGCGCGCTGCATGATTGGCTCGACAACAACGCGCTGCCGTGGACGGCCGCCTATCATCATCTGCAGTGGGTCTACCTCGACCCGATCGACCCGCTGGACATCGCCTCGCAAGGTGCGTGGACGGGTGCCCACTGGAGCTTCCTCCGTCCCTGGCTCTCGCTCGTGAACTCGAACGGGTTCGGCTACACCGATGACAACGCGCCGCAGCCGGGCGTCGACCCGACCCTCGTCGAGGACCCGCTGGCGCCCGGTACTGCCCTGCGCCAGCTCGAGCAGCTGCGAGAGCATGCCGCGGGCGTGGGCGGGCTGCCGGCGGCGATGTCGGGCTCCAACTCGTTCGGTTGGTCGGGCTACTACTGCGAGGATCCGGTCACGGGCACCAAGTACTCGGGCCTGGTCGGCGACCCCCACCATGCCCTGCCGTTCGCTTCGCCGCTGTTCACTGTCGGGTTCGGCCTGGTGCCCAACCACATGTGGTACGCGCACGTGAAGGTGACACCGCCGGGAGCGACCGAGCCGACGCTCGACGTCTTCGGTCAGGTCCCGCACGGCTCGGCGACGTTCCTGAGCTTGCACAACCGGAATCTGGCCGTCGGCGGGACGGCCAGCCAGGCGAACGTCACCGACCAGTTCGTGCTACGGCTGCGCGAGGACGTGGTGGCGGGGACGGGATTGCCGGTGACGCCGTACGAGTTCTACTCGTACTACGACGATGATCCGCTTGCTCCGACCAATGACACCTTTCGCGCCGTGTGGACGGACACCGCCGACATCCGCCGCCCCGACGACACGGTCGTCAGCCTGCCCTACTGGCGAGCGGACTCGTTCGGCCTCGTCCTGCCGGACTATCAGGCCGCCGTGGACTACGTCACAGGCTACCCGAGCGCACCTGCCCCGACGATGCCGATCCTCTACGGCGAGCGCGTCGAGCCGACGCTGTCGCCGCCGAGGTGGCGTGTCGACGTCAAGAACCCTACCCCGAAGATGCGCTACTGGGCCTCGCCGCAGCAGGACAACACCGGCAGGCTCATCACGAGCCCGATGGTCGTCGCTCTGCGCGCGCCGATGGACAAGCACGTCGCCGGAGACCCGAAGGTCGCAGGCGAGGACCGCCATTGGCTTCTGAGTCGCGACTTCTGGGAGATTGCGCACGCCTCGACGGTGTGGGAGGTCAAGCCGCGCACGAACGCGGGCAACTACCCGGTCATCATCTGTTGCACGAACCGTGATGGGCAGACCTTCACCGCGCAGCTCGGCGCCATCCCCAGGCGCGGCGACGACGCCGCGATCGCGGCCGATCAGTACTCGTCGATCGACAAGTTCTCGTTCTACAACCTCTCGTCGGGGCCCGTTCCGGCGCGCCACTACGAGGACCGGAAGTTCGACTGGCAGTTCCAGAGCTACATCGATCCGAGCCGACCGGGGCCCCTGCAGTATCTGGACTACCCGGGCGGCAGCCCGATCACGATCACCGGCCCGTTCAAGGCGATGACGCTGCAGATCCCGAATCCCGGGCCGACCACCTTCCCGCCGTTCGGATACAGCGGCACGGGACCGACGTTCAAGATCACGAGCGGGCTCTTCGCCGGGGCCTGCAACGACAACGCTTGGGGCTTCTCGCGGCGGCGCGACGAGTTCGGTTGGCTCACGACTCCGACCGGTCCGTTGGGCTTCAACAACATCGCCACCGACAACTGGCTCTTCAATCAGGTGCTCGACTACGGCGTGGGCTACCAGACCACGGGGTTCGGTCTCGAGGCGCCACCGAACCAGCAGCTCGTCGTCGAGTGGTTCACGCGACGGGCCGTGAGCCTCGTGCCCACGGATCCGACGCCGCCGATTCCGGCCATGACGCCGGCCGAGATGCGGCAGTTCGTCGTCACGCCGAAGCTGCTGAGCGCCCCGGACTACGTGCCGCCGCCGAGCGTGGTCGCGAA
>JAGQRA010000033.1 GCA_020425885.1 Planctomycetota bacterium
CAGGTTGCCATCGTTGACGGCCGGTCAGGCGCAGCAGACGGTGACCGTGGACCACGATCAGCCGCCGCCCAGCATCACCTTGCAGCTGCCGCCCGGTCGTGTCGTGCGCGGCCGGATCGTCTCCGGGGTCGACTCGCAGCCGGTCGCCAACGCGCTGGTGGCGGTGCGCGGTGTCGGCGGCCAGCCGACCCTCACCGATGCCGACGGCGGCTTCTCGCTCGAATTGCCGTCGCGCACGATCCGGCTGCAGGTTTCCCTCGCCGACAACTCGCTCGTCCATACCGAGACCGTTCGTCCGGGTCAGCAGGACCTGGTCATCCACCTCGATGCGGCGCCGAACTGCACGCTGGTCGCCAGGGTGGCGGGGTTGCCGGGCCACCGACGGGTGCCGGCGGTGTTGATGCGATTGCAGCGCGAAGACGGGCCCGATTCCGGCAGCGAGCGGCCGCGCTGGGTCGAGGTGCAGAACGGCGAGCTGCGTTGGTCGTTGTGCCCGGTCGGCCGTTGTCGCGTCGAGATCCGGAGCGAAGGCTTCGTGCCGTTCTTGCAGGTCTGCGACCTGGTCGCCGGCGAGGAGTTCGAACTCGGCGAGGTCCTGCTCGAACCCGGGGCGCGCGTGCGCGGCACCGTGCTCGATTCCGACCGGCGCCCGATCGCCAATGCCCGCGTCTTCCTCGGCGACGAGGCCGACCTCGACGTCTTCGAACCCGCCGTCCGCAGCGCCGCGGACGGCACTTTCGAGGTCAGCGGCGTCAGCACCCATTCGGCGACGATCGTGGCCCACGCGCCGGGCCATGCGCCGCGGGTCCACGTCTTGAAGCTGCCCGAGGACGTGCTCGGGTCCGCGCCGATCGAGCTCCAGCTGCAGCCGGGGTCGGTGATCGCGGTGCAGGTGACGGATGCGCCCGATGCCGGGCTCGTGCAGTTGCTGCGCGACGGCCGGCTGCTGTCGAGCGCGGCCCTCGATGATGCCGGTCGCGCCGAGTTCTTCGATCGCAGTCCCGGTGACTACGAGGTTCGGCTGCACGGCTCGGACCTGGCGCTGCAGAGCGCGCGCATCGATCGGCCCGGCCAGACCGTGCGCGTGACGCTCGAGTAACGCGGTGCGTTGCGTTTGCGCGAGCCTGCGGGCAAGCTTCGGCGATGCTCCGATCGTCGTTGATCACCGTGTTCGCCGCGATGGCCGTCTGCGGTGGTGGCATCCGGGCAAGCGTGCCGGTCGCGTCCGCCGCGACCTTGGTCCGGGATCCCGACGCGCCGCAGTCGCCGACGCGTGAGGAGCTGGCCGCCGAACTCGCCGTTGCGCGCGCCGGCTGTGGTCGCTGCCATGCGATGTCGGCGGCCGAGTCGCGGTTGCTGCCACTCGCCGGTCCGGATCTGACGGCGGCCGCACGCTGGCACGGCGACGACGGCGGCGCGTCGATGCTGCGCCAACATCATGGCGATGCCGATGCGGCCGAGCTCGCGGCCTGGCTCACGCAGGTGGCCGCGGATGCACCGCCGTTGCAGGCCGCCGCGACGACCGCCGAGGCGGCCCAGCGCGGCGAGCGCCTGTTCACCGAGCTCGCCTGCGGCGCCTGTCACGCGCCGGATCTGCTGTCGACCTTGTCGCAACGCACCGATCACGAGCACGTGACCGCGTTCCTCGTCGATCCGACCGCGCATCGTCCCGGCGTGGCGCACGACTTCGCGCTGTCGTCGGCCGAGGCCGCGGCGCTCGCCGCCTGGTTGCTGCGGGCGCAGGTCGTCGATCACGACGCGCCGCCGGTGGCCGGCTTCGCGTTCGAGTGCTTCGAGCTCCGGATCGAGGATGCGACGCTGCCGCAGCTCGACGTCCTGAAGGCCACGGCCTCGGGCCTCTGCGACACGATCGACGTCGCGCCGCGCACCCGGGACAATCATTTCGCGCTGCGTTTCCAGGCAACCTTGACGGTGCCGACGTCGGGCGAGTGGACCTTCATCGCCGGCAGCGATGACTGCTCCTGGCTGTGGATCGACGACGAGCTCATCATCGAGAACGCCGCCATCGCGCCGCATCGCCGCCGTTCCGGCAAGGTCCGGCTCGACGCCGGTCCGCACGCGTTGCGGGTGGTCTACACCGAGGCCGCGGGCGGCGAGTCGCTGGAGGTGTTGTGGCGCGGGCCGGGCACCGACGAGCAGCCGATCCCGGCGGCGGTGGCCAGCGCGACGA
>JAGQRA010000281.1 GCA_020425885.1 Planctomycetota bacterium
ACGTTGACCCACCAGTCCGGATAGGTGACGGTGATGCCATCGAGATAATCGATCGTCGCATCGGCGAAGCTCGCAGCCACGGCCTGCATCAGGGCATCCTTGTCGGCGACCTTGAAGTTGATCTCGCCGGTGCCGTGATACTTGCGCAGCGCGTCGGCGGCCTGCTGCAACGACACGCCCTCGCGACTGAGCTGATTCAGGACCAGGACCGCCGCAAGCACACCGCAGTCGGTGTAGAAGTTCTCGGCGAAGTAGAAGTGGCCCGACAGCTCGCCGCCGCCGATGCAGTCCTCGCGGCGCATCGTCGCCTTCATGAACGAATGGCCGACGCGCTCGCGCACGGGTCGGCCGCCGAGCCTCAGCACCTCCTCGGGCAGCACCTTGCTCGAGCGCAGGTCGTAGATGATGCCCTTGCCCGGGTGTCGCTCGAGCATGCCGCGGGCCAGGATCACCGTGATCAGGTCGGCGTGGACGGTGCGGCCGGCGTTGTCGACGAACGCGCAGCGATCGGCGTCGCCGTCGAACGACAGCCCGAGCGCGCAGCCGTTCTTCACCACCAGCTCGCGCAGCTCGTCGAGGTTGGACTCCTTGAGCGGGTTGGCCTCGTGGTTCGGGAACGTGCCATCGAGCGTGTCGTAGAGCGGCACGACCTCGAGCCCCGGGATGCTGGCGAAGATCGCGGGCGATTCGTTGGCCCCCATGCCGTTGGCGTAGTCGACGGCGATCTTCATCGGCCTGATGCCGTCGGCGAAGCTGGCGATGTGGGCGACCCAGTCCTGCCTGACGTCGACGAAGTCGCGCTTGCCGGCGCGCGCCGCCGGCGGCATGGCACCGGCCTCGGCGAGCTGCTGGATGTCCTTGATGCCGGTGTCGCCGGAGATCGGCCGGGCCTCGGCGCGACAGAGCTTGAAGCCGATGTACTCCTTCGGATTGTGTGAGGCCGTCACCGCGAGCCCGCCATCGCAGGGCAACTTGCCGATCGCGTAGTAGACCATCGGCGTCGAAGCCAGACCGATGTCGAGGACGTTGCAGCCCTGCTCGAGCATGCCCTCGATGACCGCGTCCTGGATCTCGGGCGCCATCGTCCGCATGTCGCGGCCGACGACCAGTCGCTCGGCGCCGAGATGGCGGACCATGCCGGCACCGATGCGGCGCGCGATGTCGGCATCGATCTGATCGGGATAGGTGCCGCGGATGTCGTAGGCCTTGAAGATGCTCACTGGGACGTTCCTTGCTTGCGTTGGAGACGGAGGGGTCGGGATGAGGTCGGGGGTTCAAGCCGCGAAGTCGTGGCACGCGGCGAGACAGCGATCGACGGCATCCTCGGGCAGGTCACGATGCGAGACGAAGCGCACGCGCCCGCCGCCGATGGCCGACGCCAACACACCGGCTCGCGCCAGGTGCGTCAGCAGCGAGGCCGCGGTCATGCCATCGCCGTTGATATCGAGCATGACGATGTTGGTCTCGACCGCGGCGAGGTCGACGCCGGCCCAGTCGAGTCGCGACAGCCCCGCGGCCAGCCGCCGCGCCACCGCGTGATCGATCGCGACCAATCCCGGGCCGTCGGCCAGGGCGATCAGGCCGGCGGCGGCGAGGATGCCCGCCTGCCGCATGCCGCCACCGAAGGCCTTGCGCGCCCGCCGGGCCTCGGCGACGAAGGCCGCGCTGCCGGCGAGCAACGAACCGACCGGCGCGCCGAGCCCCTTGCTGAGGCACAGCGTCGTCGAATCGACCGCCGCGACCAGTTCGTCGGCCCGGCAGCCGATCGCCACCGCGGCGTTGACGAGACGCGCGCCATCGTTGTGGACGGCGAGTCCGTGTCGATGCGCCACCGCGGCCAACTCGCCGATGCGGTCGACACCGGCGATCCGACCGCCGGCCATGTTGTGCGAGTTCTCGACCACCAGGAGGCGCGACCGTGGATAGTGCGGGTCGTCGGCGCGCACCGCGGCCTCGACCTGGTCCGGCGTCGGGAAGCCATCGGCCGCGACCAGCGGCCGCACCTGCGTGCCGGACAACCGCGCGATGCCGCCGCCCTCGAAGTAGTAGACGTGGCTGCGTTGCTCGCAGATCAGTTCGTCGCCGGGCCGGCAATGGACGTGGATCGCCAGCTGGTTGGCCATCGTCCCCGACGGCACGAACACTGCCGCTTCCTTGCCGAGGAACTGCGCGCCCGTGCGTTCGAGCTCGGCCACGGTCGGATCCTCGCCCCAGACGTCGTCGCCCACCACGGCCGCCGCCATCGCCTGTCGCATGGCGGGCGTCGGCGACGTCATGGTGTCGCTGCGAAAATCGGCGGGCTCTAGGGACATCCGAGCAGAGGATGCCCCCGCCGGCGTCGTTTGCAAGCGAGCTGGCCTACAGTCGCGGCCGCACCAAGGCTCCGCGCGGCAGATGGTAGCCCGGCACCCACCACTGCCCGAGCAGCGGCAGTGTCACGCCCTGCACGTAGAGCTCGAGTCCGACCAGGCCGGGATTGACCGGCAACGGCACCGCGGTGTTGGTCTGGAACACGACCATCCCCGGCAGCACGATCGCCGTCGCCGGATCGCCGTAGTAGCGCACCGGCTCGACCGTCGTCGTCGGCCGCGGCTGGCTGAAGGTGAAGATCCAGATCAGCCCGATGCCGTACGGCAGATCCGTCGACAGGTTGAGCGCAGTGCCGATCTGCGGGTCGGCCGGCGCGACGACGGTATCGCCGAGCATGACCGCGGGCGCCGGGCCGCTCTCGGTCGCGTAGCCGCTCAGCGTCCCACCGGAGCGATAGCAGCCCTGCAGCGTGATCGGCGCGAACAGCGACTGGCCGCTGACCGCGGTGTTCGTGAAC
>JAGQRA010000282.1 GCA_020425885.1 Planctomycetota bacterium
CGCCGTGACCAGCCGCGGCCGTGTCCACGGTCCGATGGCCCAGGTCCTGGCGATCGCCGCCGCCCACTTCCCGCCGGGCGAGCGGCTCGAGACGCCGGGTGTCGGCGATCTCGACGTGACCGCGGTGTTGCACGGGGTGCCGGCGCCTCGCGACGACGCGGCCGGAGCGCTGCAGGCTCACCTCGATCTGCTGGCCGAGGCGCCCGAGGACGAGGGCTGGCTGCTCGACGCCTTCGCGCTGGCCTGCAGCCTCGGGCGGCGCGAGCTGGCCGCCGAGTTGCTGGAGCGCTGGCGTCGGGTGGCGGAGGGCGGCGATGCGCCGCTGGGGGCCGTGCTCTCGGCAGAGATCCTGATCCGCATGCTGCCTGCGGCCGACGCGAAGCCGGCCGACGGCGGCGACGGGGGCAAGGGCGAGGTCGGCCCTGGCTGATCGGGTCCGCTACTTGTCCTTCTTGTCCGCCATCGGCTCGAACGTGAGGACGCAGAACTTCATGCCGAAGGCGATGTAGACACCGGCGCCGGCATCGTCGCCCGCGAACAGGCACATCATCAGGCGCTTGCTGGCCTCGTGGTTGTCCATCAGCGGCAGCTTCATGGTCTTGGCCTTATGGTCCCCGGACTGGAAGTTGATCTGCCACTCGCAGTCGTCGTTGATCGTGTAGTAGACCTTGTACTCGCCGGCCGGCAGCTCGAGGTCGCCGCACTTGCAGGCGGCCGAGTTCTTGAAGGAGCCGATCGGCATCTTGGTCGCGGCGCCGTTGATGCGGGCGCGGGTGTCGCCGCCGTTCTCCTTGTCCATGGCCGACTCCATGGTCGAGCCGCGGGCCCAGGTGATCGAGGTGTAGTCGAGGTCGAACGTCTGGCCGCCGCTCTTGACGGACTGCTTGACCTCGGGCGCACCGCGGTTGGAGCTGCCGGTCTTCTGGGCGAAGGCGGGCGTGCAGAGGGCGGTGGCGAGAACGAACGTGAGTAGCTTCTTCATGGCTTGGATCCTCGGTGGTAAGGGGAATCGAGGGCGAAGCAGTCTACGCACGAGGGCCCGTGCCGGCTCACGGATCTCCCGATTCCCGATCGTGCTGTTCCTGGCTGCGCAGGAACACCTCGTAGGCGGCGAGCAGGTAGAGGCCGTGGCCGAGATCGCAGCCGCCGCGGCGATGGCGATCGATCGCGGCGCCGACGCCGCCGGCATCGAGATGCGGGCGGTCGAGGGTGCGGCGATCGCGCAGCAGGTCGAGCAAGGGAAGATCTCCCCGGAACCAGCGGTCGAGCGGGAGCGAGAAGCCGCGCTTCCGCTGCCGGAACACGCGCGCCGGCAGGTCGCCTTCGAACGCGGCGCGGAGCCTCCTCTTGCCGAGGTCGGAGGCGACCGTCGCGGTCGGATCGGGTTCGCCTTCGAGGTAGGGGCAACGGGCTTCGACGCCGGCGGCCATGGTCGCGATGTCGACCTTGGGCAGCAGATCGTGGCGCAGGTAGCCATCGAGATCGGCGTCGCGGGCGCGTCGGGAGAGGCTGTGACCGGGCGTGGCGCCGGCGTACGGCGAGCGGTCCTCGTCGAGTTCGTCGGGGCTGCCGGCGAGAACGGTCGCGGCGAAGGCCGGCGGCGTCACGGCGAGCAACGCCGCGATCGGGTCGTCGCCGGTGACGGCGCGCCACCAGCGCGCGAAGTAGCCCGTGCCCCATCGCGATGCCGTGCGTCGCAGCCACGGCAGCCGCGGCAACCGCCTCAGGGCCGCATAGCGGCGGTAGCCGAAGAACAGCTCGTCGGCGCCTTCGCCGCCCAGCATGACCTTGATGCCGGTGGCCGCCGCGGCGCGCGCGACCGCGTGCACCGCCAGGATCGAGGGGTCGCCGAGCGGCATGCCGGCGTGCAACGTCAGCCGCGGCAGCGCGTCGAGCACGCCCGGGCCGCCGTCGACGGGGTGGAACGGCAACCGACAGTGGGCGGCGACGGCGACGGCGAGCTCGCGTTCGACGCCGGCAGCACCGTCGGCACGGAACTGGAACGCGGGCAGCGGTCGGTCGATCGCGCGCAACGCGGCGGCGAGGCAGCTGCTGTCGATGCCGCCCGAAAGGAACAGGCCCGCCGCGACGGTGGTGTCGCTGCAGCGATCGACGCTGGCGATGAGGCGTTGGCGCAGGTTCGCGGTCGCGGACGCGCCGCGCGCGGTCGGCGTCGCGGCGGCGCTGGCGCCGCGCGGCGCCGCCATGAGTCGCAGTCCGTCGTCGAGTGTTCGCGGCGCCGGCACCGCGAAGCCGAAACGGACGAGCTGCCACAGGCGCGCACCGGCCGCGGGGCGCGGCATGCCGAGCGCGCGCAGCGCCGGCAGCGACGAGGCGAACGCGAGCACCGCGTCGTCCGGACCGTCGACCAGCATGAACAGCGGCTTCTCGCCGTAGCGGTCGCGGCCGTGGACGAGCTCGCCGCTGTCGCGGTCGACGACGGCGAAGGCGTGGTGGCCGCGCAGCCGCGCCAGCAGATCGCGCCGGTCGCGTTCGACGGCGAGCAGCGGCAGCCAGGCGTCGTTCGGCGGGGCGCGACGTCGCAGCGCGGCCGGCAGCAGCTCGGCCCAGAGCTCGCGCGCGTTGGTGATGGCGCCGTTGAGCACGGCGGCGAGCCGGCCGCCGCGGCGAACGACGGGCTGGCTGCTGCCCGGTTGCGTGATCGCGAGCCGCGCGCAGCCGAGCCACCAATCGCCGTGACGGACGTGGCCACGGCCGTCCGGTCCGCGCCAGCTCAGGCGGTCCACCGCCCGCCGCATCGCCAGCGCCGGGTCGAGGCCGCGACGGCGCAACCAGTCGTCGCGAACTCCGACGATGCCGCACATCCGGTCAGGCGTCTCGACGCACGCGATCGAGGTAGGACTCGAGCGCGTGCCACTGGCGGTGCAGGTCCTGTTCGGCGGTGTCGAGCGGCTGCTTGAAGAAGCACGCCAGATGCTTCATCGGGCCGGTCTCGCCGCGGCGCGCGGCCAGATCGGCGAGGCGCGCCAGATCCAGCAGCAGCGGCGCCGCCAGGATCGCGTCGCAGCCCTGCCAGATGAACTGCAACATCATCTTGAAGCCGAGGAAGCCTTCGAAGTGGATGAAGTCCCAGGCGGTCTTCATGTCGTTGAGCGACGGCACGTAGTCGATGCCGACGTGGGTGTGCAGCGGGTAGCCGAGCAGGTTCGGCAGCAGCTGATCCTTGGTCGCGACCTTGGCGCTCTTGTTCTCCGCACAGGCGAGGACGCGGCCGTCGCGATCGCCGAGGATGTTGTAGCCCTGCCAGGTGTGGACCCGCAGGTTGCGGTACTTGAACATCGGCGCCAACGCCGATTTGACCAGGGTCTCGCCGGTCTTGCCGTCGCAGCCCATGTAGGGCGCACCGGTGGCGGCGAACAGCTCGCGGATCGCGGGGATCAGGGCGGCGTTGCTCGGCGTGAAGTGCACGAGCGGCAGGCCCAGCTTCGCCGCCGCGTAGGCGTAGATCGCCGACGGTCGCACGGCGCGGACCTCGTCGCGGTCGATCGCGCGCTCGAAGGCGGCGAGCGTGCGGTGGGCGCTGCCGAGGCGCAGCGGCGGCTCGGTCGAGCAGATGTTGATGCAGACGACGCGATCGAGCCGGTGGCGCTTCTTGAACTGCTCGAGGTCGCGGACGACCTGGTCGACCTGGGCGCGAAGCGGTCGGCGCTTCACCGCGCCGGCGGACTCGGCGACCATCGACTCGATGGTCCTGCCGGCGTTGGGCATGATGCCGGGGACGACGTTCTTGCTCGCGGCGCGGAGGTCGGCGCGCAGCGTCTTCAGCATGGTCTCCGAGATCGTGCCGGTGTTCGCGGCGATCTCGGCCGCCTCGGCCACGTAGTCACTGCGGCGCACCTCGTGGCCGCCGAAGACGATGCCCGCGAGCGGCTGCCAGTCGATGTCGGCACCGGCTGCGGTCGCCGTCATCAGGCCCTGCGGCGGGCACAGGCCCCTGGCAATCGCGCGCGTGCCGACGACGAGGGTGGTGGCGAGTCCGCCGTAGGCGCCGAACAGCCATACGCCGAGGCGCGGGGACGTCACATTCTTCTGCGATTTGGCCAAGGGAGGGTCGAGGAGGATAGATGAGATGAGAGGGCCAGTCTCCACGCAGTCCGTACAACGGCTGCAACACAACGGCCTCGAAGGCCAAGGAGACTGACCCATGACACACGCTACTGCACTCCCCGTGACGCTGACCACCGGATTGGACCTGGGCGATCGTACGACGCACCGCTGCACGCTGGACGCGGTCCGGCAGGTGGTCGAGCGTGGGCGGTTTCCGACGACGCGCGAAGCCCTACAGCGTGAGTTCGGCGGCATCCCGCATCGCCGGATCGTGATCGAGGCGGGCTCGCAATCGCTATGGATCAGCCATCTGCTGCGAGAGCTCGGTCACGAGGTGATGGTGGTCGACCCACGCCGCGTGCAGAAGCTGGTGTCGGGAAACCGGAAGACCGATCGCCGCGATGCGGAGTCGCTGGCGCGGCTGGCGATTGGCGTTCCCGAGCTGATGGGTGCCGCTCACCATCGCACGTTCGAGACACAGGCAGACTTGTCGATGCTGCGCAGCCGCGACATCTTGGTACGCATGCGGACGAAGCTGATCCTGCACGTGCGCGGCATCACCAAGGCGTTCGGGATCAAACTGCCGTCGGCATCAGCAGCCGGATTCCATCGCCGGGCGCTCGAGCTGATCCCGGAGCTGTTGCAGCCTGCACTGCTGCCCGTGCTCGGTGCGCTCGACGACCTCAAACGCCGCATCGATGCGTTGGATGCGGCGCTGCAGGCGGTGGCGAGGGCACGTCACCCCGAGACGAGTATCATGCGCCAGGTGCCTGGGGTCGGCCCCATCGTCGCGATGGCCTATGCGTTGACCGTCGGCGACCCGCGGCGCTTCCGGCGAAGCCGCGACGTCGGTGCCTGGGTTGGCCTGACACCGGACAAGAAGGCATCCGGGGATTCCGACCCGCAGTTGCGCATCCACAAGCGCGGGGACGGCTACCTGCGGCGACTGCTCGTCGTCGCCGCGCACTACATCCTCGGCCCGTTCGGCAAGGATTCGGACCTGCGGCGATACGGCCTTCTTCTCTGTGAGCGCGGCGGCCGCAACGCCAAGAAGCGCGCGGTCTGTGCCGTCGCGCGCAAACTCGCCGTGCTGTTACACCGGCTGTGGATCAGTGGCTCCGTCTACGAGCCGCTGCGCAACAGCAACAAGGTGGAGGTGGCCTGATGTGCGATCGGCTCGACGCATCCGCTTCGGCCGCGGCGAACGCCTCCCGCATCGCAAGGCACGCGCCGCGAACTCCCGCTCGGTAGGACCGACGTCCATCGCGCGTCACATGCCTTGCCGTGCTCCCGGCGATCGCCGCTCCGATGCCGCTCTCGAACGCAACTACGCACCCGCACCCCAGAACCAGTACGGGGTGCGGGCGCTACCTCAGGACGGCACGGGGCCTTCCTGTTCTTCCTTCCAATCCCCAGCCTGGCTGCTCGACGCAACTGAAAAGGAAACCTGACAGGCGAACACCCGTGACGCAGGTCACGGCGACCGACCGACTCACCGCCCGATCCCGGCGACTGCGACGACCGCTCGACCCTCGAGGTCGAAGGATAGATGGCAGCGCCGGATCGGACGGATCTCATGATGCACCCGGCCCGCAGTGGCCGACCCAGAGTGCGAATAGAAGCCTGCGGAGTCGTTCGTCATCGCCGTACCCTGAAGCACGAAGTAATTGACGGAGGTGGCCCTCTCATAGAAGCGGAACGCGGGGGCCATGCCGAAGGTTCGACTCGGGACATACCTCCGTCGCCGACGGCAACGGGACCGTGCGGAGGTGGATTCCGCCCATGGCGGCGGCGATAACAGCGCGCCGTGATCGGCCGGCATCCGTGGCTCCTGGCGCTGTTGCTGACGACCGCCTGCGGTTCGCCGGTGGACGACCTCGGCGATGGGCGGCTCGAGCTGCCCGAGCTGTTGCGCGAGGTCTCGGGGATCGTCGCCGTCGACGATCACACCCTGGCCTGCATCCAGGACGAGGCCGGCGTGGTCTGCTTCGTCGATGTTCGCGGCGAGGTGGCGCCGCG
>JAGQRA010000283.1 GCA_020425885.1 Planctomycetota bacterium
CGGCGAACTGGACCGCGAGCCCACGCACGACGTCGGCGAGCATCCTGCTCGGCTGGACCGCGCGCACCTGCCTCGGTCTCGCCATCGCGACTCTCGTGTTCGGCAACCTGCTGCTCTGGCGCCTGGCGCGGCGCGAGCTGGCGCTCGTTCGCCTGCGCCGCGACTTCGTCGACATCGTCTCGCACGAGCTGCGCACCCCGCTGACCGCGCTGTCGCTCAAGGCCGAGATGCTGGCGCATGGCGATGTCCCCGACGCGCGCCTGCCGCACTACCTGCGGTCGATGCACGGCGACGTCCGCCGCCTGACCGAGCAGGTCGAGCGCATCCTCGACTTCGGCCGGCTCGAACGCGGCACCAGGCTGCAGCGCGAGATCGTCCCCGTGCGCAGCTTCCTCGCCCGCGGCCTGCGCGCCGGGCGCCCGGCGCTCCGTCTCGTCGGCCAGCAGCTCGAGGTCGAGGCGCCGCGGTCGCTGCCGGCCATCGCCGCCGACGTCGAAGTGCTCGCCCGTGCCCTGCGCAACCTGCTCGAGAACGCGGCCAAGTACGCGCCGCACGGATCCAGGGTCGCGGTACGCGCTTTCGCCAGCGCGGGTACGGTCACGGTCGAGGTCGCCGACACCGGTCCCGGCGTGACGCCGGCCGAGCGGCGCGCGATCTTCCAACCGTTCGTCCGCGCCAGCGCCGCCTCACCCGACATCCAGGGCAGCGGCCTCGGTCTCGCGCTCGTCGAGGCCGCGGCCAAGGCCCATGGCGGCAAAGTCGACGTCCGCGAACGCGCCGGCGGCGGCGCGGTGTTCACCCTCACCCTGCCGATCGCCAAGGAGAACGTGTCGTGAACCAACTGCTCGTGGTCGAGGACGATGCCAGCATCCGCGAGAGCCTGGTCGACTACTTCCGCGGCCGCGACTGGTTGGTGGCGGCGTGCGCCAGCCGCGCCGCCGCCACCGGCGCGCTCGCCGAGCAGCGCTTCCACATGGTCCTGCTCGATCTGCGTTTGCCCGATGGCGACGGCCTCGATGTGCTGCGCAGCCTGCGACGAGCCGGCGACAAGACCCCGGTCATCGTGCTGACCGCGCGCGGCGAAGTCGATCAGCGCGTACTCGGACTGCAGGCCGGCGCCGACGACTACGTCATCAAGCCGTTCAGCGTGCACGAACTCGACGCCCGCATCCAGGCAGTGCAGCGCCGCGCCGAACAGCCGACCGCGACCGTGAAGCTCGGCGATGCCGAGATCGACCTCGCCGGCCACCGTGGCACCCGCGGCGATGGTGGCGATGGTCGCCGTAGCGAGTTCCGTCTGCTGCCGAAGGAGGCAGAACTGCTGGCCCATCTGTTGCGCCACCGCGGTCAGACCTGTTCGCGCGAGGGTCTCCTGCGCGCGGTCTGGGGCTACGACTCGACCCCGACGACGCGCACCGTCGACACCCACGTCTTCCAGCTGCGCAAGAAACTCGAGCGCGACCCGGCCCATCCCGAGTGGCTGCTGACGGTCCACGGCGTCGGCTACCGCCTGTGCTAACGGTGCCAGGACCAAATCGCACCGGTGCGATCTGGTCCTGGCACCGTAGGTTCACCGGGCCCGGGGCGAACACTGCAGGATCCGTCGACCGTTGCGCGAATCGTCGCCGCCACCAGCTTGCCGGCACGCCAGCGTTGATCGACGACGAAGCCACCGCGCGCCATGAGGCCGCGCACCTCGCCGTCGGGCCACGCCGCTGGCAGCGCCGGCAACAGCTCGATCACGCCGCGATGGCTCTGCAGCAGCATCTCGGCGATACCCGCCGTCGCACCGAAGTTGCCGTCGATCTGGAACGGCGGATGGGTACCGAACAGGTCCGGCAGCGTGCTCTTCTGCAGCAGCTTCACCACCGAGTCGTGCGCCGCGTCGCCGTCGCCGAGGCGGGCGAACATGTTGATCAGCCAGGCCCGGCTCCAGCCGGTGTGGCCGCCGCCGTGCGCCATGCGCCGGGCGATGGTCCGCCTGGCCGCGTCCAGCAGCTCGGGCGTATCGACACCGATCTCGCCGAACGGGTGCAGGCCGACGAGGTGTGACATGTGGCGATGGCCGGGCTCCCGTTCGGCGTAGTCCTCGTTCCACTCCTGGATCGTGCCGTCAGCGCCGATCCTCAGCGCCGGCAGCTGCGCCAGCGCGGCGCTGCACCGCCGCCGCAACGCATCGTCACTCTCGAGCTGCACGGCGGCCGCGTGCGCCGTTGCCAGCACGACCCGCGCCAGCGTCACCTGGTAGGCCGACGACACCGAGAGCCGCGCCGGCTTGCCGGTCGCGGGATGCAGATAGGCGTTCTCGGGCGAAGTCGACGGCACGACCGCCAGCGAGCCGTCGGGCATCGCGACCAGGTAGTCGAGCACGAACTCCGCCGCGCCGCGCAGCACCGGCCAGGCCCGTTCGCGCAGGAAGGCGTCGTCGCGCGTGAACTGCCAGTGCCGCCACAGCGTCATCGCCATCCACGCGCCGGCGAACGGATCGAGCAGACCGTTCTCGTACTGCGACCCGAGCGTCGACCCCGATGGAGTCGTGCGGCCGAACGGGTTGGTGGCATGGAACGCGACCCAACCGCCCGCGCCATAGAGCCGCCGCGCGCTCGCGCGACCGCGCTCGGCGAGTCCGCTCAGCCAATCGGTCAGCGGCTCGATCGCCGGCGACAGGTTGGTGACGTCGACCGGCCAGTAGTTCATCTGCAGGTTGATGTTGAGGTGGTAGTCGGCCTCCCACGGCGCCCACATGCGATCGTTCCAGATGCCCTGCAGGTTGGCCGGCAGGCGACCCGGCCGCCGCGAGCTGCCCATCAACAGGTAGCGGCCGTATTGGAACAGCAGCGCCGCCAGGCCAGGGTCGGACGCGCCATCCCGCACCGCCTGCAGCCGTTCGTCGGTCGGCAACGCCCGCTGCGCCGTGGCGCCGAGGTCGAGGCCGACGCGTTCGAACATCGCCCGGTGTTCGAGCGTGTGCGCGCGGCGCAGCTCCGACCACGGTTTCTGTGCGGCCGCCGCCAGCATGGCGTCGGCGCGCGCGCCGGGATCGATGGCGCGATCGAAGTTCATCAGTTCGAGCGAGTAGTCGGTCGCGGCCGTGAACAGGACGACTGCCGCGTCGGCCCCCTCGACGACGAGCGCATCGTCCTCGGCGCGCACGCGACCACCTTCGGTGCGAACGACGAGGCGCCCGGCGAAACGCATGTGCTCGCCGGGCGGACCCGAACCGCCGGGATTGTCCTCGTGACCATCAGGGGGCAAGCGATCGACGATCTGGCCGTCGAGCGCGAGCCGGTCGTCGTCCATCGCCTGCACCGTCGCGTCCTTCACCCGCGACAGCCTGATGCGCAACGAGATCGCGCCGGCGCGGTCGGCCTCGACCCGAGCCGCGATGACATCGTCGACCGCCGAGATCAGGACCTCGCGCCGCACGCGCACCTCACCACGTTGCCAGCTCGTGGTCGCGATGCCGGTATGCAGATCGAGTTCGCGGCGGTAGTTCGTCACCGGCGCGGCCGCCGCGGCTTCGTCGCACTCGAGCCAGAGATCGGCCAACGGCTCGTAGCTGCGGAAGCTCGTCGGCCGCGCCGTCAGTCGTTCGCGGCCGAACGCGTCGGCACCGTCGAGATCGCCGGCGAGAACGAGCTTCCGGTACTCGGCGAAGCGCGCCTGGAAACCCTCCGGGTAGGCATCGGCCGGTTCGCCGGCCCACAGGCTCTCTTCGTTGAGCTGCAACCGCTCCTGCCCGACCCCACCGAACACCATCGCGCCGAGGCGGCCGTTGCCGAGCGGCAGCGCCTCGGTCCACTTCGCGGCCGGTTGCCGGTACCAGAGCACGGTGTCGTCGGGCGGTGACACCGGTCCCGCACCGGGCGGCCGGTCGATCTGAAGCGCGTACAAGGCCCTTCGCTCGC
>JAGQRA010000284.1 GCA_020425885.1 Planctomycetota bacterium
CCGCGTCAGCAACGCCGCCGCCAGCTTCGGCTGCAGCCCGGCGCAGCCGTTGACGGTCAGCGATTCCCGGTTCGATTCCTGCACCACGGCGAACACCGGCGGCACGGGCCAGGTCGAATTCTCGAACTGCTGCATCCCGAACGGCCTGTTCTACGGCACCGCCACCAGCACGGTGCGCTGCACCGACTGCTTCCTGTACCAGAACCCGACGGGCTCCTTCGTCACCGAGGTCACACCGCGTCCCGCCGAGCAGCTCGGCAGCATGCATGTGCTGCCGGCGGTACCGACGATCGGCAGCACGGTCACGTTCCAGGCCGAGCTGCCGACCGGCCTCGTCGGCTTCTTCCTGCTCGGCTTCACCGATGTCTACCCGCCGTTCCCGTGGGGGCAGCCGATGCACGTCTACGGCCAGCTCAGCAACACGTTCGTGCTGCCCGGGACCTATCGCCTGCAGCAGTCGTACCTGTGGGCGCTGCCTAACTGGCCGATCCTGATCGGCCTCGACGTCGTGGCGCAGATCGCCGTGCTGCCCGATCCCGGCGTCAGCGCGCAGCCCGTGCAGTTGGCACCGGGACGCCGCTTCGCGGTGCAATAGCGGTAGTCGCGGTAAGGGTCGCGCGCGGCATGCGGGTCGGTAGCATCCCGCGATGAAGTTCACCTTCCCCCGCGACGGCAAGGCGCTCGCCAGCGCCGACCACGTCCTCGTCGTCGCCGCCGTCTCCTGCTTCGCCCGCCGCAAACGCGCGGCCGTCTTCGACAAGCTGCTCGACAAGGACACCGCGGCGCTCGCGATCCGGCTCGGCGACGGCGCCGGCACCGGGCTGCTCGGCAGCACCGCGACCTCGCTCATCGGCAAGCGTCGCCTCACGATCGGCGCGTTGCGCGACGAGATCTCGCGGCACAACTGCGATGCCCGCGCCGAATCGATCCGCAAGGTCACCGCGGCGGCAGCGCTCGGCAACACGAAGAACGCGGTGCTGCTCGTGCTCGACGATCCGAGTCACCTGACGGCGGCGGTCAACGCCATCGGCCGCGCCCTGCCGACCTTCAATCGCAAGAGCAAGAAGTCCGGCGGCTCGGTGGCGATCACGGCCGCGACCCGCCAGGGCAAATCGATCGCGATCGGCAGCGACGTGCAGGACCTGGTCGCCAACGCCCGCGCCGCCGCCCACCTCGTCGACACGCCGCCGACCGAACTGGATCCTGCCGCGCTGGCGCGTGCGGCGAAGGCGATGCTGCGCGGCATCGCCGGCGTGAAGGTCCAGGAGATCACCGGCGACGCGCTGCTGAAGAAGGGGCTCGGCGGCATCCACGCCGTCGGCCGCACCGCGCGCTCGGCGCCGCGGTTGCTGATCGCGACCGCGGGCGCGAACAGGAAGGGTCGCCACATCGCCCTCGTCGGCAAGGGCGTGACCTACGACACCGGCGGCCTCAACCTCAAGATCCAGGGCGCGATGTCGACGATGAAGGGCGACATGGGCGGCGCCGCCGCCGTGCTCGGCGCCTTCGCCACGCTGGCCCGCCACCAGCCGCCGTGCCGCATCTCGCTCGTCATGTGCCTCGCCGAGAACGCGATCGGCCCGGGCGCGTACAAGCCCGACGATGTCATCACGATGCACTCCGGCAAGACCGTCGAGATCAACAACACCGACGCCGAGGGCCGCCTGCTGCTCGCCGACGGCTGCAGCTACGCCGCGCGCGTGCTGAAGGCCGACACCATCGTCGATGCCGCGACCCTGACCGGCGCCCAGGGCATCGCCACCGGCAACCTGCACGCCGCCATCGTCAGCAACGACGAAGGTCTCGAGCAAGCCCTCGTCGCCGCCGGCCGGGCCTCGGGCGACCTGTGCTGGCCGCTGCCGTTCGCGCCCGAGTTCTTCCGCTCGGAGTTCAGCAGTCCGATCGCCGACATGCGCAATTCGGTCAAGAACCGCACCAATGCCCAATCAAGCTGCGCCGCCGAGTTCGTGCACTGGCACCTCGACGGCACCGGCGTGCGCTGGGGTCACATCGACCTCGCCTTCCCGGCCATGCGCGGCGATCGCGGCACCGGCTTCGGCGTCGCATTGCTGGTCGACGCGGTGCACCGGCTCGGCCGGCGCTGATCGTCAGCGGATCCAGGTCTCGACCGCGCGGGTGGCGGCGAAACCGGCCGCCGCGCCGGGGTCGAGGACGAAAGCCTGGCTGGTCATGGACAGGCCCTGGAAGCCCGTGGAGCTCGGCACCGCGATCGCCGACGAGGCCGCGCCGGCTCCGGGTGCACCGGCCACACCGCTGGCCACGAAGGCGATCGGCACGATCGGCGGCGCCAGGTACAGCGTGCCGCCGCCGAACGGAATGCCCACCGGAGCCGCGAACGAGGCGCCGAGGATGCCGAGCGCACCGCCGCGGGCCTGTCGCACGCTGAGCGCGAACGTGCGGCCGAGCGACGGCAGGCCCATGCCTTCGAGCTGCGGCGTGATCCCGCCGGTGCCTGCCGTGCCGCTGCCCAGAGCCGTGTGCCCGGCCATGACGTAGGCCAGCTGGTCGAGGCCGTTCACTCCTGTCCTGGTCACCGCGATCGCGTTGCCGGCCCAGGCATGGAGTCCGTTGCCGGCCGCGTCGGTGACGAACCGCCACTGCAGCCCGCCGTCATCCGATTGCAGCACGTAGCCGGTCGGTTCGAAGTTGTCGCGGAAGCGCAGATGCACGAGCAGCGCATCGGTGGCCAGCGCCGTCACCTCGAACAGGCGCGCCGAAGGAACGACATGAGGCACCGGCAACCAGGTCAGGCCGCCATCGGCCGAGACGTTCATCAGCAGGGTATGCGAAGCTGCGTTGGGCCGGCCGACGAGCAGGATGCCGGCGTCGCCGACGGCGACATCCTTGACCAGACCGATGCCGTGACCGACGGACGGCGACCAGGTCGCGCCGGTGTCGTTCGATGCCATCACCGAGCCGGCATCGTCGAACGCCATGACGACAGAGCCGTGCCCTGCCACCCCGCCCAACGCACCACCGGTCAGCAGCGCGGGCGCAGGCAGCCAGGTCGCGCCGCCATCCGACGACCGCTGGTGCGCGAGCCGGGCACCGGTATCGAGCCGGGTCCAGAACACGTTCAGCACCGGCCCGTCCGCGACCACCCGCATGCCGTAATCGGGCTGCACCGACGCCGAGGACGGCAGGCCGACATCGAGCCGGGTGTCGTTCGCCTGCCAGGTGACGCCGCCGTCGAGCGAGCGATTGGCCAGGCCCGGCCGCTCGATCGGTTCTCGGTCCAGAACACGTTCACCACGTTGCCGTCGACATGCAGCGCCGCCACCGAGGAATACGTCGTCTGCCCGTTGACGAGCAGCGGCGGCATCCAGGTCGCGCCGCCGTCGTGCGAACTGATGATGTAGGGACCGCCGAACATCACGTGGCCGAGGACGTGGACGTGATCGCCCGACACCGCGACGTCGTCGAGGCCGAGCAGATACGCGATCGGCACCTCGCGCACCGGCCACGTGCGGCCGCCGTCCTGCGAACGCGCGTAGTGCACGAACCCCGATGCCGCGCCGCCGGTGATGCCGACCGCGTGCACGGTCTCGCCGCTGCGCACCATTCGCAGGCCGAGCAGGGCGACAGCGCTCGGGTTGAGCGTGACCGCGTGCGGCGGCGCCTGGGCGGTCACGGCGGCGGCGACGAAGAGGGAGAGAACGGACAGCAGTCGATTCGCCATGGTGGCCGAAGCTACCACAGTCGCCCCACCCTCGCCCGGCCACGACCCGGCGCGCCGGCGTGCTACACTGCCCGCTTCCCGCACCGACAAGGAGACCG
>JAGQRA010000285.1 GCA_020425885.1 Planctomycetota bacterium
CGGGCAGGATCCCGCGCACGGTCTCGACGGCCGTGATCCTGCCGACGGACACGTCGCCATGTACGAGGGTCTGGCGCAGTCGGAACATGCCCGCCAGCCATCCCAGCAGCAGCAGCGCGCCCGGGACGACGACGGCGGTCAGCCAGCCTCGCGGCTGCAGCCAGCTGCGTGGGTGCAGCAGCACGGTACCGACGATGCGGTTGATGTGTGGTTCCGCCGGCAGCAGCTCGACCGTGACCTCGCCGTTCTCGGCGTGAAGCCCGGCGACGGCGATCGAGGAGCCTGGCAGCGTGCCGCCGTCGAAACGAAACGCGTAGTGGACGCGTTCGAACGAGATGCCGTCGGGGCCTCGGTAGACCGGGTCGATGGCGGTGACGGTCGCGGCCACCGTCTCGGTGGGACCCGAGTCGAGTCGGCGCTGGTCGCTCGGCATCGCGCCGGCGGCGAGGAACAGCATCCACGAGACCAGGCCGCCGGACACGACGAGGAGACCGGCGATGCTCAGCAGCGGCCAGCGGTAGGCGAGCAGAGCGCCGAGCCGGACCCGCCTTGGGGCCGCCGGGATCCTGCGTACCTCGTGCTTCATCTCCGGAATAGAGCAGGCGGCAACGGCGTGGTCGAGGCCCGGTCGCGGCCCGAATCGCACGCCGCTGCCGGCGATGTCGGTGACTGCGGCAATCACAGCCGCTCGCGGGGCAGCAGCTTCCTGCCCATCGGGACCATCCCTGCCAATCCGGAGACCGAATCATGCGGCTACGTTCGTTCACCGCAGCCCTCGTGCTGCCCGTTCTCGCCTCGACCGCTTCGGCGCAGCTCGAAGCCCAGCTCGCCGGACTGACGCGCACCACCTCGGCGCTGCGGTTCTACGGTGCCAACTGCACGCCGCTCAACAACGGCTGCACGACGAATCTGCCCGCCACCGTGCCGGCCTGGGCCGGGGGCACCGGCTACGACGCCGAGTCCGGCGAGTTCTGGGTCAGCGAGGGCCACGTGCTCGCCCGGGTCGACCCGCGCGGCTGCGGCTACTCGTGCGGGCCGTATCCCGCGCCGGGCGTCAACTCCGTCGTCACCGGCATCGAGGTGCTCGAACGCACCGGCGAGCTGCTCGTGCTCGACAGCTCCGGCGTGCTCAACGTGCTCTCGCTGGGCGGCAGCTGCAACGGGCCGCAGCTGATCTCGAGCTGCGGCACCGGCCTCACGCACCAAGGGCAGACGGTGACCTCCGGCATCGCGGCGGACGAGTCGCGCGGGCTGATCTTCATGAGCTACACCGACTTCGCCACCGGCCAAAACCAGATCGCCGTCGCCCATCTGCCGACCGGCTGCACGCCGTTCACGATGCGGCCTCTTGCCGGTTGCACGACGACCGCATTCGGGGCGGTGCGCGGGATCGCGGTGGACTCGTGCAATCACACGCTGTTCGCCACCGACGGCGTGCGGGTCATCAGGGTCCGCTACGCCTTCGACCCGGTCACGGTCAGCCTCACCCTGGGCACCGTGGCCTGTTGCCCGTTGCTGTCGACCAACCTCGACCCGTTCGTCGGTCTGGCGTTGCGACCCAATCCCGGCGAGCCCAGCGGTCAGAGCTGCAACAACGGATCGTGTCGGCCCTGCCCGATGCGGCACTCGCTGCTGACGGGGCCGGTGCTCGGCAATTCCAACCTGCTGTTCCATCTCGACGACGCCCAGCCCAACACCTGGACCTGGCTCGGTCTCGGCTTCGGCCATTGCCGTAGCAGCGGGCCGGTCATCTACCCGCTGTGCGGACCGTTGCTGATCGGTGGCGCCACGGCGACGTCGCCGCCGCTCATCGCCGGTCCCTATCCGGTCAGCGGCGCCGGCGGCGCCTGTGCCGGTTCGGCGACGGTCGTGGTCGATTTCCCCTACGTCCCGGCGTTCTGCGGATCGCGCTGGTCGTCGATGTTCGTCTCGCTGTGCCAGGGCAGCGTCGGCACGGCCCCGTTCGGAACCGCGATGAGCAACTGCCTGAGCTGGACCGTGATCGGGCCGTGACACCGGCGTGATGCGATCCGGCCCGGCGCCGGGCGGTGGCGGCGGCAGCGGCGATCAAGTCGCGGTGCCCGGCCGTGCGATAGGTGCGCGTGGGTTCCGTGGAGGGGAAGACCCGGATGTCGCTGTTCTGGAAGCTGGTTCTCGGCTTCCTGTTCGCGCTCGTGCTGCAGGTCGCACAGATCGTGACCGTCGGCTATTTCACCGCGAAGATGCAGGAGGCGTCGGCCACCGTCTCCAGCGCCCTGCAGGCCAACATCACCGTGCAGCGCTCCATCGACGTGCTGCGCGACCTGCAGGGCCGCGTCGCCAAGAACGGCGTCAGCGAACTGGCGAGGAAGCTGCCGGTCTACGCGGTGTTCGTCGAGGAACTCGAGTCGCAGTCGCGAATGCTGGTCGCCGTGCTCGGGGCCTATGGGCCCGATCAGGCCGGCAGGGTCGCGCAATCGGCAGCGCAGGTGAAGGCGCAGTTCGCCGAGCTCGGCGAGGCCCTGGGTGGGGGTGTGGCCGAGCAGGAGGTCGCCGACCTGCTGGCGTTCCTCGATGACGAGTTGGACGGCCTGCTACAGGCCCTGCTGCAGGCGCAGACACTGCTGGGCCAGATCGGGGACCTCGGCGTCGAACGCGAACGCGAGGTTCACGACTTGCCGTTCCAGGCCGGCATCGCCATCACCGTGATCGGCGTCGTCCTCCTGACGATCTTCGTCGCCTGGTTCTCACGCCAGCTCGTGGTGCCGATCGAACGGGCCC
>JAGQRA010000034.1 GCA_020425885.1 Planctomycetota bacterium
CGGCGTCGGCGCCGGCGCCGGGGGGTGGATCGCCGCCGTGGTCGAAGCGGAGCAGCGCCAGCCGCAGCATCGCCTGCTCCTGATCGAGCCGTTCCTTCTCCGCCATCAGCTGCAGCAGCTGCCGCCGTTCGCCGGCGAACGCCTGCTCCTCACGCACCTCGCGCTCGAGCTCGCGCAGGATCAGCACGGTGCGCCACCGGCGGATACGACTCGACACGTGGATGTCGGCGTAGGCGTGGTCGCCGACGTAGAGGATGTCGCTGCCGTCGAGGGCGAAGTGCTCCTGCACGAGCTGGGCGTTGCCGCCCGCGTAGACCGCCCGTCCCGACAGCGGCCCGGTGTGTGGCGTCGTCGATCCCGACACCGGGTCGACGAGCGCGAACGGGTGGGCGGCGTCGAAGAAGGCGGGCTTGTGGGCCTGCACGATGACGAGGTCGAACAGCGCGCGCCAATCGCCGCCGGGCAGCGCCCGGTCGAAGGCGTAGCGCATCATCGGCACCGTGTAGCTCCACTCGGAGTTGGTCGCCAGGAACAGCTTCTTGCCGGCGTGCTTCAGATCGAGCAGGGTCTGCGGCAGGTCGGGGTCGAGCTTCACGAAGCGCTCGGGGTCGGCGATGATCTCGGCCTTGAGTTCGCCCTCGAGATGCGCCGCGTCCATGGTGTGGCTGACCAGCGCGTGCAGCGCGGCGTAGTCCAGGCCGGCGCCGAACTGGTCGCCGCCGAGCAGGCTGGCATCGATGCGGCCGGCATCGAACAGATCGACGAGCTGGGCGTAGAGGCAGGCCTCGGACAGCGAGAACAGCGTGTTCAGGAACAGCCAGCGCGGTTCGGCCAGGTCGACCCAGACCTGCGAATAGACACGGCGCTGCTCCTCGTGAGCCAGCATGCGGGTGCCATGGGCCGCCTGCACGACGTAGCCGAAGCGATTGGCCTTGACGAGATTGCCGAGGGTCAGGTCGAGCACGAGCCCGCGGGTGTACTGCTCCGGATCGAAGCTGAGTTCGCCGACCGGGTGTCCCAGCGCCAGCAGCCGCTGCTGCACGTGGGCGTAGGCGCGCGCTTCCCACTCGTGCACGTCGTAGTGGACCAGCGTGTAGTCCATGTCGAAGCCGACGGCCTGGATCGACCGCATGTTCAGTGTCCGGTTGCAGAACATGCGTCGCTCGGGCGGTACCGCGAACAGGGCCGGATCGGTCATTGATCGTGGTGTACCGCGTGCGTGGCAGGCGACAACCGTGCGCCCGCTGTTGTTCGGGTTCTCTAATAGGTGACGCGGAACTCGGGCTGGTTCGGATCGAAGACCTGCGGCGATCCGATGGCGAGGTCGACGGCGATCGCGGTCGTGCCCTCGGCGACGAACAGCGGCTGCGAGCCGTTCGGGTCGGCGACCCGCAGCGTCACCTGGCGTCCGGTCGGTCCGGTGAGGATCACGTAGGCACTGGGCGGCTCGGCGCGGAAGGTCAGCGTCGCCCAACTCCCGCGTGAGGCCAGCACGAGCTCGTCCGCGCCGGCCCGGATCTCGAACCAGCGGGTCAGCTGGCGTTGTCCGGCGATGGTCTCGATGACGCATCCGTTTCGCGTCGTGCCGGCGAGCATGGGGATGCGGCCATCGACGATCCGACCGCCGAGCGGTTGGTCCTGATCGGGGAGCAGGGTCAGCTCCACGGTTCCCGCTTGCAGCGGCGAGTAGACCAGCCGCGACCAGCTCGCTTGCGCCAGCTCCGAGTCGAGCCGGGCGGTGTGGGTCGACTCGTCGACGGCGATGAACGTGGCGGCGAAGGAGGTCATGGCATCGGGCAGGTCGATCCTGGCGCGGTCGCCGATCCGCGGCGCCCTGCCGAGGTCGATGACGAACCCGTTCGCCTGCGCTCCGCCGAGCGAGTGGACACCGGCGTGATGCAGCGTCATGTTCTGTCCGACCTGCGCGGGCGACACCAGCTGCACCCGCCACCGATCGAGTGACCGCGGCGCGAGGTTGACCGAGGTGGTCTCGCCGGCGGTGATGCGAACGTGATCGAGGGCCGTCCGGTCGGGCGTGCCGCCGGGGGCCCATGCCAGTTCGTAGTCACCCGGTTCGAGCAGGGCCAGTCGGCCGCGATCGAGCGGTGTCGCCTGACCGCCACCGACGGGAAGTGCGATCAGCGGCGGGATCGTCGCGGTCACCGGCGAATCGTCGAACTCGACCAGGAGTTCACCGAGCGGCTGCGCGGTTGCCAGATCGATCGTCCACAGGTCGGTGTCACGATCGGCGATGGCGGTGGCCCTGAAATGACCGCGACCCTCGACGCGCAGAACCAGGGCGGAGTGGCTTTCGGCACCGGCCCGGCCCACGATCGTGCAGGTGACCGGCGTGTCGGGCAGGTGCGTGCCGTCGATGGCGACGGCGGCCTTCACCGGCCTGCCGGCATCGACGACGGTGACGCCGAGCACGGGCTCGACCGGTGTCAGCTCGATGGTGCCGGCGAACGCGTCGAACACACCGGAGCCGTCGGCCGTCATGAGGTGGATGGACTCGCCATCGGCGCTCGGCCGCTGCGGCGTCAATGCCACACCGGCGCTGATGGCCCCCGCAAGCCGGCAGGTCACCTCGCCGCTCGCATCGAGGGGCACCTCGAAGCGGTGAACGCGGTCGGCGGTCGGATCGCGGCTGCCGATCGCGACGCGCAGCAACGGCGCCAACCGGGGCGACGGTCCGACGACGCGAAGCCGGGTCGACGGACCTCGGCATTGCAGATCGATGCGATGGCGCTCGCCATCGCCGAGGATCACCCGCCGGCCCGGCACCTGAGCCGTGGACCCGGTTGCGGGGTCGATCGCCACGGCCTCTATCGACAGCCAACGATGCGGCGGCACGTCGAGGTAGCCGATGGCCTCGTCACCGCGACCGCTGCAGGATGCCTCGGCGACGCCCTCGCCGTCGTCGTCCGCGATGGCGCGAAGGCGCACGGTTCGTGGCCTGTTCGTGTCCGGGAAGTGGACATGGATCTCGATCGTCGTCGGTTCGTCGGCTGGCGACGTCGTCGCTGTGACCGGTGAGGCTTCGATGGCGGCTCGGGCGCGTCCCTCCGCACCGGTGCTGCCCGCGACCGTCGCGGCCGTTTCGACCTCGGTCCGGCTCAATTGCTCAACGTCGTTCGGCGCGATGGCCGATCCAGTCGTTGTCTTGCAGCGCTCCAAGGCGAGCCAGGCCGCGATCACCACGACTGCCAAAACCGTGGCGGCGGTCAGTGACTTCGGTCGCGGTGTGGTCATGGGGGTGCGGGCAAGGCTAAACTCGGAATGGCGTCTCCACACGCCGATCGCTCTACGGATGAACCCTGAGGCGACAGCCCCCGTGTGCCAGGGTCAGACCGTCTGTTCACTTGGAGGAAGTCATGTTCGTATCTCGACTCATCGGGCCGTTGGCAGTGGCGGCAGTTGTTGGTCTCGCCGGTTGCAGTAGCAAGGTCGAGTCGACGCTCGATCCCGATGCCCAGGCCAAGGCCGCGGTCATCGCGAATTGCATCCCGCCGCAGATCGAGAAGCTCGATGAGCTGCTCGCCTTCAGCGAGCTCTGGCGCCTCAACGACTCCGACACCAACCCGCCCGATCCGTCCGAGCTGACGTGGAGCTACGCCAGCGGCGAGATCGGCTACACGGTCGCGCTCTCGTCCTACTCGATCAGCGGCATCATCCGCTTCTACAGCCCGACCGGCGGCCAGCAGACGTCGCTGACCTTGTCCTCGGTGAGCCTGTCGCAGGCGATCGATGACGCCGCCACCCAATTGGCCAGCATGTTCCCCGGTGAGCTGCCGTTCATGGTCGGCGAGTGGATGATCAGCGGCGCCAACGTCAGCTCGGCCGGAGTCACGAGCTCGCCCGCGAGCTTCACCGGCATGATCCGCGGCTCGAGCAACGGCAACGAGCTCGAGGAGCTGCGCCTGACGGAAGGCACCGCCGCCGTCTCGAGCGGGACGCCTCCGGTCCAGAACTGCACGATCACGACGACCGGGTCGGAGACCTGCGTGTTCACGTTCGGCATGCCGACGCTGGCGACCGACACAGAGCCAAACCAGCAGTACCCGATCGGCACCATCACCTTCACGTTGGTGAATCAGACCGCGGGCCTGACCCTCACCGGTTCGCTGACGATGAACAACACGGTAACGGCCCGCCTCGATGTCGATAGCCTGCCGGGCTACTTCGAGATCAACCTCGAGACCTACTCGGTCACCCACAAGCTGTAGCTCAGGAGAGAGCCTCGACCATGCGCATTCGCCACCTGCTCACCGTTCCCGCCCTGCTCCTGTTCGCCTCCTGCTGGCAGTTCCAGATAACCGCCCACGCCGGCTTCTCACAGCTCTCGCTCGATGGCGATCTCGGCTACGTCAGCGGCACGACGACCTCCAGTTTCGATCAGAATCTGAAGGACGGGTTCGGTCTCGGCGATGCCCAGGGATCGCCCTACGCTCGCGTCGGCCTGGACATGGGGACGCCGACGCTCGCGGCCTCGGCGTTCCAGTTCTCCGACGAAGGCCAGGGTGTGCTGTCGGCCAACTTCGGCAGCAACCTGGTCGCCAACACCTCCGTCGTTTCGAGCTTCGATCTGACGAGTATCAAGGCGTCGTACGCGTTCGAGATCCCGATGGGGCCGGTCTCGATCTCGCCCGGCCTCGCGGTCAACTTCGTCGACCTGTCGATCCTCGTCCGCGACGGCCTCAATATCGCGAGCGAAGACGTCCAGCTGCAGGCGCCGCTGCCGATGCTGTTCGCGCGGGCCGAGGTCGACATCGGCATCGCGACGCTGGTCGGCGAGGGCGGCTACGTCGCGATCGACGTCCAGGACATCGCCGCCAAGATGCTCGACCTCGAGGCGCTGGTCCAGTTCGACGTCTTCGGCCCGCTCGAGCTCTTCGCCGGCTACCGTTACATCAACCTCCAGGGTGACGGCCTCATCGACGACGACAGCTTCGACATCAACCTCGGCCTGAGTGGCTTCCTGATCGGCGGCGGCATCACGTTCTGAGCATCGCTTGGCCGCTGCGCGGCCAAGCGTGCGCAGGACCTCGCCTCGCGCCTCCGGCGCGACGCCACGGTTTTGAGCGTCGCTCGCGCGTTGCGCGGGCGACCGAGCCCCGGCCGTTGACCGTTTCTTGACAGGTCCGGCCAGCGGATACCTATGGTGCGGCAATCGACGCCCGCCGTATCCATTCCCGCAATCGCCTGCAGACCGCGTTGCTCGTATCCGGCGCGGCATTGGCGATCGCCTTGGTCTTGCAGCTGTGGCGTTCGCTGGCGGTCGACGCGGAGACCAGGCAGTGGGAGTTCGAGAAGGCGACGATCGCGGCGGAGCGGATCCTGCAGCGGGCCCTGACCTCGCGGGCGGTCTTCGACCGCGCGCCCGGAGAGTCGCTCCTGTTCGAGGGTGAGGTCATTCAGGTCGACGCCGCGGTCGGTTGGCTCGACCCGGTGCCGGCCGCGGCGGAGGAGGATGTGGTCGTTCGGCATCGTCTCGACCGCGCGGCGCTCGCGGAGTTCGGTGGCGGGGTCAGCGGCGACGTCGTGCGGCGAGAGTACGAGGAGCTGCTGGCCGGGGCGTTGCCGGCGACGCCACGGATGCAGGTGCTCGCCGCCGCGGCGTTTCATGCCCGGCGCGCGGGTGCGATCGAACGCGAACAGGAGTGCCGAGCCGAACTGTGGCAGCGGGTTGCCGCGCTGCGGGCCGAGGATCTGGGCCGTGAGGCGGTCGCCATGACGGTGGCCGCGGCGGTACGGTTGGCCGATCCCGCCGCGCCGCCGGAGTGGTTGCCGCGGCTCGTCGCGCTGTTGCCCGATCGGATTGCCGCCGGTCTGCCGGCGCACGTCGATCTCGCCGCGCAGCATGAAGCGTCGCGGCGACGTCGGCAGCTGCGCGAGGCGCGCGCGGTCTGGCTCGCGGCCGCCGCGCGGGCCGATGTCGGGATGCTGCCCGGTCCGGATCGGCACGTGCTGTGGTGGCTGCCGCATCGCGCCGCCGGAGCCGATCGCATCGGCGGGCATGACGCGCGCTGGTTGCCGATCGAGGATTGGCTCGGGGTCGTGCGCGAAGTCGGCGGCGGTGACGAACTCGCCGAATGGCCGTGGCTCGTAGAACCGGCGATGGGTGAGGTCGCTGTGACCGCCATGGGGATCCCGTTCGTGGCCGGACTCGTGCCGAGTCGCGAACCGGCCGCCATCCAGCGCCGCTGGCTGCTGCCCGCCACGACGTTGGCCTTGCTGGTCGCGTTCGGCTTGACCGTCGCCCAGAGCCTGCGTGCGACCCGGCGTGAGGCGGCGGCGGTGCGGGCCCAGGCCGAGTTCCTGACCACCGTGACGCACGAGTTGAAGACGCCGCTGGCATCGATTCGCCTGCTCGGCGAGATGCTCGTCGAAGGTCGCGCCGCCGGCCGCGAGCGGGAGTACTACCGCATGCTCGCCGGCGAGGCCGGCCGGTTGTCGATGTTGATCGAGAACGTGCTCGACCTCGGTCGGCTCGAGCGCGGCGAACGCGCCTATGACCTGCGCACCGCCGATGTGGCCGCGATCACCGCGGCGACGGTGTCGTTGGTCGAGCCGTTGTTGCAGCAGGGCGGCAGCGGCATCACGATTCGTCGCCAGGCCGGGTGCGAGTTGATGGCGCGCGTCGACCGGGCCGCCTTGGCGCAGGCCCTGATCTCGGTCTTCGACAACGCGCGCAAGTACGGCAAGGGACCGGTCGAGGTCGGGCTGTCGTGCGCCGACGAGATCATCCTGATCGAGGTCCGTGACCGCGGCCCGGGCGTGCCGGCGGCCGACCGCGAACGGATCTTCGCCCGCTTCACGCGCGGCGCAGCTCATGCTCACGGCAGCGTGCCCGGAGTCGGCATCGGGCTCTATCTGGCGCGGACGATCGCGCGCCGACTCGGCGGCGACCTCACCTGTGACCCGCCCGCCGATGGTGGCGTCGGCGCCCGGTTCACCTTCGCACTACCTGCCGTCGCGGCCACCGTCACCACCGCGGCGACCGCGGCCGAAGCGGCCGCATCGGTGCAGGAGGCGAAACCATGAGCTTCCGGCTGTTGCTCGTCGAAGACGACGCCACGCTGCGCACCGCTCTCGGCGACGCCTTCACCGGCGAGGGCTACTCCGTCGCTACCGCCGCGGATGGTCACGAGGCGCGCGCGACGATGCGGGACAACCGCTTCGACCTCGTGATCCTCGACGTCATGCTGCCGGGTCCGAGCGGTCTCGAGTTGCTGCGCGAGCTGCGGCAACGCGACGCCGACACACCGGTGATGCTGCTGACCGCGCGCGGCGAGGAAGGCGACAAGGTGCTCGGCCTCGAGTTGGGTGCCGACGACTACGTCAGCAAGCCGTTCTCGCTGCGCGAGCTGCTGGCGCGGGTCAAGGCGATGCTGCGGCGCCGGCAGCCGGCGGACGCCGCCGGTGCGCAGCAGTTCGCGCTCGGCCCGGTGACGATCGATCTGGCCGCATTCACGTTGGTGCGGGACGGGGTGACGCACACGCTGTCGCCGAAAGAGGCCGGCATGCTGGGGCTGCTGTGGCGGCAGCATGGGCGCGCGGTGTCGCGGGCGCAGTTCCTGCGCGAGGTCTGGGGTGGCGACCGCTTCGTCGGCGATCGCACGATCGACACCCACATGCTGAACCTGCGGCAGAAGGTCGAAGCCGACGGCAGGGCGCCGCGGCACCTGCTGACCGTGCACGGCATCGGCTACCGCCTCGTGGTCGACGCTCCGACCGCCGATCCCGGTGCTTGACGGATGCTTGACACCGATTTGATGCCGCGCGGACCGGCGCGTACCGCAGGCAGGGTCACATCGACATCATGAAACGAGCCACGTTGATCGTGTTCGCGTTGACCGCCCTGGCGACGGCGCAGAACGTCCCGGACCCCGAGATCGAGCTGGCGGTCATCATCGCCGTCGAGGAGCAGGAGGGGGACCTGCAGCGGGCCGAGGAGCTCTATCGCGGTCGACTCGCGCGGCCGGACCTGGCGGCGCCCGTTCGCGGCCTGGCCAACCTTCGGCTCGGCCTGCTGCTGAAGCGACTCGGTCGCGACGACGAGAGCCGGCCGTTCCTCGAGCTCGCGGTCCGGGCCGGCTTCGGCGTCGAGGCCGCGGCGCAGGGGCAGGAGCGCGACCTCGAGCGCGAACAGGAGCTGCGCGCCAAGGCGCAGGCTCTCGTCGAGCGCGTGCTGCACCAGTCGAACGGCAGCTGGAACCCGCCGCTGCACGGCATCGCCAGCACCGATCTCGCGCGTCAGCTGTTGTGGCTCGGCGAGGCGGCCGTGCCGGTCGTCGTCGCCACCCTGCAGCGACACGCGGAGGGGGCAGCGGCGCCGGTGCAGGCGCCGTGCGTGGCCGGCCTCGCCGGCTTCCTGTGGCGGACCGGCGGCGAAGGTGCTGCGAAGTTCCTCGAGTCGTGCACCGCGGTCGAGGACGTCGCGTTCCGGCGCGAGGTCGCTCGCACCGCGTTCCAATTGCAGGACGCTGCGATGATGCGCGTCGCGGCGAAGTTCCTCTTCGATCCCGCCGCCGACGACGTAGTCGTGCAGACCCTGCTCAATTCGAGCTCGCGCTCGGGCGGTGGTGTCGAACGGCTCGACCTCCGCTTCGCCGCCGACTGGATCGTCGAGGCCGGGCTGCGCGGTCCAACCCTCGGCATGCGCCGGATGTTCGATTGGGCGGGCCGCGCACGGCGGGACATCACCCCGACCACGCTCGCCGCGCTGCACGCACGCGTCGCCGAGCTGCTCGCGAGCACCGACCCCGAGCTCGGCACGGCGGCGCACGACTTCCTGCTGTCGGAGACCTCGCAGCAGTCGCGCCAGGGGATCGCGATGTTGTTCGACGAGCTGCCGCGGATGCGGGCCAGGAACGTGCCGAGGTCGCTGCCGCCGGCGGCGCTGATCGAAGCGATGGGGCCGGCGGACGCGGCGGCGCTGATCGGGCATCTCGACGCCTGCGTGCGGCGGTTCGCCGCCGACGGCGCCGCCGAGCCGCCCGCCGACTGGCTGCGGACGATGATGTTCCAGCTCAGTTCGGTCGACGGGGCCGGCGGTGAGGCGCGGGCGCTCGACTGGATCGATCTCGGCTACGACGTCTGGGGCCTGCTGCAAGATCACGTCACGGCGACGAACGCGACCGCGATCCTGGATCGGGCCGTCGACGATCACTCGACGCAGCTCGCGGTGAAGCTGCTGGCGAATGCGCAGTCGCTGCCGTCGGAACTGTGCGGTCGGCTGATCGAACTTGCGAAGGTGCATCCGGGGTCCGCGTCGCTCGTCGCGCCGGCGCTCGGTGCGACCGGCAATCCGGCAGCGGCTCAGTGGCTCATCGAGCAGTACCGGGTCGAGCGGGATCCTTATCACTGGTCCGTGGAACAGCTCGTGCGGCTGTGCGACGCGACAGGGTCCGAGGAGGTTCGGGCGGCGTTGCGCGAGGTCGCGAGCGACGGGCATGTGACGGCGCTGATGACGCTGCTCGCGCTCGGCGACCTGCCGGCGCTCGACATCGTGCTCGAGAAGCAGGCCTGGGGGTGGCTGGGCAAACCGGGGGAAGGCGCCGCGCGGTCGTCTCGACCGTCGCGACCGGGAACGGTCTCGCGCGGCCGACCAAGCGATGGCAATCGCGTCGATTCCGGTGCGACCGCCTCCATGGTCACGATGCTGCAGTACCTGCTGAGCGAGGACCAGGCCTCTGCGCATCGCTACCCGGAGGCTCGGCTCCATGATCTGCTGCGCCGCGGCATCGATCACGGGCTCGCGCAGATCGATCTGCGCCGCCTGGACCTGAGAGTGATTCCGGATCGTCACCTGATGGCCATCGGCGCTTCCTGGGCCGTTCAGGCCCTGTGCGACCGCCTCGGCTATCGGGAGCTCGATCCGGAACGCCGGGCGGCGCTGGGCCGGTGGGCGCGGGGCGTGCTGGCCGGCGACGGGCCGCTTCGACTCGACCTGCTGCGATCCGTTCGGGGTGCTGATTACGTGCCCATCCAGCGCGAGGTCGAGGCCTTGCTCGACAGCGCCGACGATGAACTCGCCGAGGCTGCCGCGCGCGTGCTCGTCCAGGGCGGCGCGCTGCGGAAGCGGACCTGGCGCCAGCGGTTCGCCGGCCACCGGCTGGCGCGCGTGCGTGACAAGATCCTCGACAGCGCCGTGCCGATCGATGCCGACGATGTCGACTACCTGCTGCCGCTGCTGCGCGACGACGATCGCATCGTCCGCTACGAGGCGGCGAGGAAGATGGGGGCACTGGTCGCCATCGAGGCCGTTCCGGCGTTGCTGGTGCAACTGCGGGACCTCGACGACGGCGTCCGCAAACAGGCGGCCGAGTCGCTGAAGCTGATCCGCTTCTACCACGAGCAGCAGGCCCACTGGGATCGCGTGCTCGCAGGACTCGACAGCTCGCCGGCGTCCGCCGCCGAGAAGCTGCTGCTGCAGGCGCGGCCGGATCAACCGAAACGGCAGCGCATCCTGGCGATCGACTCGCTCGCCGTGCTCGGTGTCCCCGAGGCGCTGCCGTTCCTGATCGACTGGACCGCGGATCCGGATCCGGAGATCGCGGCCAGGGCCGGCAAGGCGATCACCGACATCCATCTCCGGCCGCGAAAGTGAATCGTCGGTAAGATCGGCGACCCTCGTCCGTCGCAGGGTCCCCATGCGCCAATCTCGAACTCCTTTCCTCGCCCTGATCCTGGCCATTGCGGCGGCGGCGCCCGCGCAGCAGGGCTCGTCGCCTGCCGCCGCTGCCGCCGACTACGTCGTGCTCACGGCCGTCGCCGAAGGCGGTCCGTTCGACGCCGCGGCGCGACATCTCGTCGATCACCATCGGGCCGCGCTCGTGCGCTTCGATCCGGCCGATCTCGATCCGGTCCGCGCAGCCCTCACCGCCGCCGCGCCGCGCCACGTCGCGCTCGTCATGCGGCCCGAGCAGCTCGACTTCGCGTTCGCGCGCCGCTTCCTGCAGCTGGCGACCGAGATCGATGACGATCCGTTCGTCGATTTCGCCTTCGGCTACATCACCGGCGCGACGGCGGCCGAAGCGGTCGCGCTGGCGCGGCGCGGCACGGCGCGCAAGCCGTTGCAGGCGAAGCCGCGGCATGCCTCGGTCGCCGGCGGCGCCGAACGCTCGTTCGTGACCGAGCGCCCGCAGCTGTTGGGACGGGTGCGGCTCGATGCGGTGCAGTTCTACTGCGCCGGTGAGGAGGCCTTTCCGGACACCGGTCGCGATCGCGCCTTTCTGGCCGAGAACCTGCCGAAGCTCGAGGGTCGCGACACCGTGACCTTCATCGGCCACGGCTGGCCGCGCGAGGTCCACGGCGGACCCGATCATGGCGATCTCGCCGGTCTCGACCTCGATGGTGCCGTAGCACTCAACGTCGCCTGCTACACCGGCGTCACCAACGGCTACTTCGAGGACGACTACCGGCGCGGGCTCATCCGCCGCAAGGAGGTGCCGTTCGAGGAGAGCTTCTGCCTCGCGCTGCTGCGCACCGGGGTCGTCGGCTACACCGCCTATCTGTGTCCGCGGCCGGCGGGGCCCGAGCTCGACACCGACCTGGCGGCGCTGGTCGCCGACGGGGTCTCGCTCGGCGAAGCCCGCCGCCGCGATTACGACAAGACGGTGCTCGGTTTCCTCGGCTTCGGCGAGGACCGCCTGCTGTGCGGGCCGATCGCCGATGGCGGGCGCATCAGCCGCAGCGGGGATGTCGTGCGCGACATCATGCTCGAGGGCGCGACCGGTGGCGTGCTGTTCGGCGATCCGGCCTGCATCCCGTTCGCCGGCCTGCGCGGTGCGGCGCCGGTGGCGATCACGATCGAGAACAACGGCAGCGGCCTGAGGCTGCGGGCGCGGGCCGCGGTGACCGCGCTCTATCTGCAGTGCTCGGATCCGACGGCGAAGTGGGGCGAGACGATGGCGATGAAGGTCCACGCCCGGGTGCCGATCGGCGAACGGTTGATCGAGGACGTGACCGTCGACGAGCTGAAGATCGGTCGCGACGTGCAGCCATCGCGCGTGCTGTGGGCGATCGAGGACGATCACGGCGAACGATTCCTGCAGCTCAAGGTCAACTTCCCGCGCGGCGAGCGCATGCTCGGCGAGCTGAAGTTGGCGGTGCGCATCGCGGCGACGACCGACCCCGACAAGGCGAAGCGGCGCGGCGGCGAGGTCCAGCGTCCGCGGCACGATGCCGCGATGGCGTCTTCGCCGCGCGATCCTTTCGCCCTGGCCGCCGACCGCGAGATCGCACGCGAGGCGGTGCAGGCGGCGCTCGATGCGTCGGCGGCGCTGCTGTCGGGGAGCGGCGGCGACGCGTTGCAGAAGCTCGGCGAGTTCGGCAGCGAGGGCTTCCGCGCGGCCTGCGTGCTGCTCGAGTCCGGCACCTCGCATCACCGCAGCTTCGAGATGCTGAAGGCGACGTGGCATCCCGGCGACGAACGCCACCTGATCGCGTTGGCGTCGGGGCCGGCGTTGCCGAACTTCGCCTCGTGGACGGTGCTGCGCGGGCTCGGCGTCGCCGACACGCCGGCCGTGCGCGCCCTGCTGCTGCAGCGCCTCGCGACCGAGACCGATGCCGGTCTGTTCATGTCCGCCGCCCAGGGCCTCGCCATGCTCGGGGCCAAGGAGGCCGCGGCGGCGATCGGCGATCGCGTGCTCGAGTTCCGTTCTGCCTGGTCCGGGGTCGAGTCCTACCTCATCGCGGCGTTGGCGGAG
>JAGQRA010000286.1 GCA_020425885.1 Planctomycetota bacterium
CGACGAGCTCGCCGAGGCACACATGGGGCAGCGCTACTGGCGTCGCCTGCCGGCTGATGGGTAACCTGGACGATGCGCCGCGACGGCTGCCGAATGGAGCGCCTGCGGCGAGGAAACCCTGCGTCGGGCCGACCGCCGACCGTGAGAGAATCCCGGTGTCCCTCGCCAACAACAAGAATCTCCTCCGGCGCTACTACGAGGAAGTCGTGAGCACCGGCGCCGTGGAAATGCTGCCGCAGTACGTCGCGCCCGACTACGTCGAGGTCCACGGCAACACGCGGCATGCGATCGGCCTCGACGGCGCGAAGCAGCACATCCTCGGCGTGCTGCGGACCTATCCGGATCTGCGACTGACGGTCGAGCAGCAGATCGCCGAGGGTGACTGGGTCGTCAGCCGCGTGACGATGCGCGGCACGCATCGGGGCGAATGGCTGGGGATGAAGCCAACGGGACGGTCGATCGAGGTGACGGCCGTCAACATCGATCGGGTCGTGGGTGGACGCATCGTCGAACACGGCGGCGCCGCGGATCTGCTCGGCCCACTCCTGGCGAGCGGCGCCATTCGGGTCGCGGATGGCGGTGGCGGGTGAATCCCGACCGGTGCCGCGGCGACCGGCCGCCACGCGGCGTGTCTCGTCGAGGGCATCGAGGCTAGCATGCGCACCGTGTCCCGCCTCGCCGCGTTGTTGCGCGTCGCCGCCGCCGTCGCGGCGGTCGTCGCCGCCCTGGTGCTGCCGTTCGCCTACGCGGTCAGCGACCTGCCGTTCGACCTGCAGGTCGCGGGCGGCACCGCCTTCACCGTCGGCACGCTGTTCGGCTACCGCGCGCCGAACGGTCCCAACCCGCTGCTCGGCGCGACGGCGGCCTTCGTCGTCGGCATCTTCGCGGCGTTGATCGCCGGCCTCGTTCCGGGCGACGGGCTGCTGGTGCTGCTGCCGCCGCTGCATGGCGTGGCCATCGGGTTTCTGTGGGGCACGCGTGCGGAGCCGGTGGCCACTGCCGGCGCAACGCTGCGGTCGGGGCTCGGGGTTGGCCTGTGGATCGGGGTCGGCCTCACGGTCGCGCTGCCGCTGACCGGGCTCATGGTCGGGGTCGCGACGGCGCTGGCCGTCGCCGTCACGCCCGAGGCCTGGCGCAGGCGCGCCCTTCGCCGGCGCGGCGAACGACCTGGTCCGTGGCCGCTCGTGCTGCTCGCGCTGCTGACGCTGGCGGCGGGAACCGCGTCGGCCGTCCTCGCGCACAACGACGAGAGCATTGCCTACGCCGAGCTGGTGCCGCTCGTCGCCGGGCTGCTGCTGGTCGCTCCCGCCCTGCTGTTCTGGGCGATGGTCGCCGGGGTGCGGTGGTTCCTTCCGCGGCTGCAGCTGCTGCGCGACCTCGGTGAGGTCGTGCGCGCGTTCTACGTGCCGATCGGCGCCTTCGCGATCGGCTACCTCGTGCTGGTCACGGCCGCAGCCGGCCTGTTCGGCACCATCGACCGCCTCGACCCGGAGGCCTTCCGCTTCGCGGCCGAAGTCGGGCGCCCCGGGATCGGTGATTGGTTGTTCATGGCGTTCTTCGTCGCCACCAGCCAGAGCCTCGTCGACATCGTGCCGCTATCGGGGCCCGCCAAGATCGCCGTCGGCCTCGAGCTCGTGCTATGCCTGGCCTGGGCCGTGGTCGTCTTCGCCGCAGTCATGACCAGGGTACATCCGGTGCTGCAGCGCATCGCCGATCGGACCTCGTCGGGCCCGACCGGATGAGGGTAACGACGCGCCGCCAACGGCGATGGTGGATGGTGGCCGCAGCGATTGCTGGCGCCGCTCGTCGCCGGCGGCTGCAGCGTCTGGGCGTCGGCCTCGGCGCTCAACGACGCCGCGCGGCGAGCCCGGCGAGTCCCGCCATCCCGAGGCCGATGCCGGCGGCGGCGATCGCCAGCGCGAGCAGGGCCTCCAGGACAAGGGTCTCCTCCCCGGAGTGGCGACCCGGCGTCGAGCCGAAGCCCGCACCGGAGAGCGCCAACAGGACCGCGCAGGTCACGATGCCGAGCGCGGCGACGACGCCTCCCGCCCACAGGGCCAGGCGATCCATGCGCGGTCGGCGCCAGGCGAACCGTGCCAGCAGGAGACCGAACAGCAGGCTCGCCGTCAGCATCGACCACGTCACCGCGGCGAACGTGCGCTCGTCGTAGCCGCGGTACTCGACCCACATCGCCGCGGCCATGCCGGCGGCGAACCAGCCCGGGATGCCGGTCGCGATCAACCAGCCGAGTGCGTGTACCAGCCGCGCCATCGATGCCACGTTAGCGCGCCTGACCGGACGGTGGTCCGAGCTCCGGGTAATGCTGCGGACGCCAGGCCACGCGGCCGTCAGCCGCGGCGCGAACCTGCCGATTCGCGCTGCCGCACGTCGCTATCCCGCCTCGAGCTCGCGCCGCAGGCGATCGGCGCGGTGGCCGGTCCAGAAGCCGAACGCGCCGTGGGCCACGGGCATCAGGAAGTAGGTGACGCCGGCCATGCCGGGGTTGCTCCACATGACGACGACGAGCAGCGATACGCCGGCGATCCCGCACGTGATGCCGTGCGCAGTCATCGACGCGATCGTCAGGAACCGTTCGAGGCGATCGAGCTCGAGGCGCTCGCGACGCGCGTAGGCCAACAGCAGCATCAGCAGCTGCAGCCCGAAGACCCCGATGATCGCCACCGAGTAGAACTGCATCATGCCGCAGCGCTGGGCGAGTTCACCGAGCTCGTCGTGGTGGTCCGCGAACATCGGCGACGTCGGCTGACCGCGCACGACCGCGTAGAGGAACGTGGCCAGGAACTTGAGCGGGAAGACGAGGAAGATGACGAGGAACAGGTAGGCGCTGTTGAGCAGCGTCGTCGGCAGGTCCTCGAGGCCGTAGCGGCGGAAGAACAGGTAGTGGTAGCGCCACGCCATCATCAGCATGGCGAAGCAGACCAGAAACACCGGCAGCTCGATCGCCGTCTGCCGCAGCTCGTAGAAGGTGCTCGGCACGTCCGAGCGGATCACGAGCATGGTCAACGCCAGCGCGAACACGCCATCCGACAGCCCCTCGAGGCGGGACACTTCGCCGCCGCGCCAGCGGAACAGCGGGTCGCTGACGTTCTTCTTGTGGAACAGGTGCTCCCGGATCATGGGCACCACGACACGCCCTGGAGCCCCGCCGATCAAGGCTCCGTCGCGGCCCAGCCGCCGCTGCCAGTCGCGCTCGTTCCGCCTACCGGCGCCCGAACATCACCAGGATCTGGTTGGTGCCGCCCACCACGCAGATGACGTCGAGGTCGCCGTCGCGGTCCATGTCGGCGAGAGTGACTCGCCGCGGGCCGCTGCCGGTCGCCAGCGGGGGCTGTTGCGTGAACACGCGCGGGCTGTCCTGGAAGAAGACCATCAGATCATTGCTGCTGTTGTTGGTGCAGACGAGGTCGAGATCGCCATCGCCGTCGAGATCGCCGGCGGCCACCGAGTTGGTCTGCGAGCCGGCGGGCAGCGGCGTGGCCGCCGTGAACACACGCGGCGCGTCCTGGTAGAACAGCTGCACGTTCTCGCCGGGGAGGTTGGCGGTGAACAGGTCGATCGTGCCATTGCCGTCGAGGTCGGCGGCGCCCACCCCATAACCACGGCCACCGGCCACCGCCAGGCTGGTGAACGAACGCGGTGCGTCCTGGAACAGGACCTTCAGGTTGTTGCCGTCCGCGGCGACGAGGTCGACGTCGCCGTCGCCGTCGAGATCCGCCGCATGCAGTGCAATGACGGGCACGTTGGTGATCGCCGGCTCCGCGGGGAACGCCCGAGACGAGTCCTGGAACAGGAGGGTCACCGTCTGGCTCGAGTAGTTTCCGCAAGCGAGGTCGACGTCGCCGTCACCGTCCAGATCCGCCGCGATCACCGACAGCGGGCGATCGCCGACCGCCAGCGGCGGCTGCGCCGTGAACACGCGCGGGCTGTCCTGGAAGAAGACCGTCAGGTCGTTGCCGAGGGCGTTGGCCGAGACGAAGTCGAGGTCGCCGTCACCGTCGAGATCGGCGATCGCGACGACGTTGGGTTCGTTGCCGGCATCCAGCGGCGCCTGCGGCGTGAACGTGCGCGGCGCATCCTGGTAGTAGATCGTCACCTGGTCCCTGGCCGGGTTGCCGGCGATCAGGTCGAGGTCGCCGTCGCCGTCCAGATCGCCGACCGCGATGCCCTCGGCGAAGGCCGCGCTGGGCAGCGCCGGCTGCGCCGTGACCCGCCGCGCTCCGTTCATGTAGAAGAACTGCAGCGAGTTGTCGTTGTTGGTGCAGACGAGATCGACGCAGCCGTCGCCGTCGACGTCGGCCGCCGCGAGCGCGCTGGGGAAGCTGCCCGTGGCGAGCCGCTGCTGGGCCGAGAACGCCCGGGGCGCCTCCTGGAAGTAGAGCGACACCGTGTTGGCGAGGCCGTTGGTGGCTGCCAGGTCGAGGTCGCCGTCGTCGTCGAGGTCCACCGCGATGACCGTCTTCGGAAAATCGCCGGCGAGCGCGGCCGCTGGCGTGAAGGTCAAGGGCGCGTCCTGGAAGAACACGATCACCTCGTTGCTGAACGACGAGGCGCAGGCAAGGTCGATGTCGCCATCGCCGTCGAGGTCGGCCGCAGCGACCGATTGCGGGCCGTCGCCGGCCGCCAGCGTCTGCTGGGTCGTGAACGTGCCGGGCGGTCCCTGCACGAGCAGGGTCAGGCTGTCGCCGTCGAAGTCGGCGCTTATTAGGTCGAGGTCGCCATCGCCGTCGAGGTCGGCCGAGGTGACCCACCACGGGCGCGCCCCCGTCGCCACCGTCGGCTGGGCGGTGAACACGTGATAGCCGGTCTGGATGAACACCGTCAGGTTCGAGTCGTTCTGGTTGCAGCAGACGAGATCGAGGTCGCGGTCCCCATCGAGGTCGGCGATGGCCACCGAGATCGGACCGCTACCGGTGGCGAGCGGCGGTTCGGGGCTGAACACCGCCGGCGAGACCTGGTAGCACACCGTCAAGCTGTTGCCGTTGAGGTTGCCGGTCACGAAGTCGAGGTCGCCGTCGCCGTCGAGGTCCGCCACGGCGATCGACCGCGGGCCGCTGGCGGTGGGCACCGGTGTCAGGGCGGTGAAGGTTCGGGGGCCCTCCTGGATGAACACGGACACGGTGTCGTTGCTGGCGTTCGGGACGACGACGTCGAGGTCGCCGTCGCCGTCGAGGTCGGCCGCCGCCATCCCGAGCGGCGAGACCCCGGTCGGCAAGGCATCGACATCGACGTTGTCGATCGCCGCCGCGATCGTCGAATCGCTGTGGCCGCCGAACTCGGTGTCGACCGACGTCGCCCGGATCAGCACGCCGACGCGCGGGCCCGCGTCGCGACAGTCCCAGACGAACACGCCGCGGACGCCGTCCGGCGTCGCGCGGATCGGGCCGAAGAGCGGTTGTCCGATTCCGATTCGCCAGCGCTGCAACGGCCGCACCGCCGGGGCGAACGGGGTCGAGACCGTGATCGTCGTGGCCGCGAGGTCGACAGCCGCGATCTCGCGCCGCTGTTCGATGCCGCCGCCGACGGCGAGGTCTTCGGACACCGGCAACGTGACCATGACCAGGCCATCCGGCCCGACCGCCACCGTCGTCGCCTCATCGGCCACCGTCGTCAGTGCGAACACCGCGGCGTCCTCGACCCCGAGGTTCTGGGCGAGCACGCGCCGCTGGCCGGAGACCGTGCCGTTGCACAACGCCAGGAGCTGGGGGCCGGCGCCGCGGTCGAACACCGCGATCGAAGTCGGGGCGGTCAGCGTCAGACCCGCATTCGTCGGGATCGGTTCGAGCGCGAGCGTCTCGAGGTCGAACGACAGGACACGGTTGGCGTCGCGTTCGGCGATCAGCACGCGCCCCGGGCGCAGCGGGTCGGACGCCAGGCCCCACGGCGTCCCGAGGTTGCCGCGCAGACGGACCACGCTGCCCGCGCCACTCCAGCTCAGCCGCCAGAGCGAGCCACCGACCGTCGCGAGCGCGGCCGCGTCCCCGGCGGGCATGAGGCCGCGAATGGTCCCGACCGCCCCGGTGCCGAGGCCCGTCAGCAGCGTCGTCACCGTGCCGTCGACGAGCTCGACGGCGTACAGCTGCCAGTTGCTGCCGAGGTCGGTCGCGACCAGCGCGCGCTTGCCGTACGGTCCGATGGCGAGGGCCGATGGCGTCCCCGCCAGCCCGGTCACGATCGGCGTCGCAGCGCCGGTGGCGAGGTCGACCTCATGCAGGCTCGACGTCGCCCCCTGTCCACCGAGGACGAGGGCGCGGATGCCGTCGCCGATCGGCAGCGCGGCGGTCGGCCGGGAGAGTTGGTTCTGACTCCAGGTCGCACGCAGGCTCCGGATCGTCGAATCGCGCAGCAGGTCCAGGGTGCCGAACTCCAGTCCGCCGATCGCCACCTGCGACGCCGCGCCGGACCGCAGTTCGGGCAGCCGCACGGAGTCCGGTCCGACAGGCTCGGCCATGCCGCTGTCGAACGCCCGGTACGGTACGCAGACGTGCTTCTCGTGCACGAAGGCAGGGTCCTGCAGCAGCGTCGCCAGCGCGGCGGGATCAGAGGTCCCGAGGTCCGGGAACGTCGGCTCCTCCAGCCGCCGCCACTGGAACACCATGCGGACCGGATCGCTCTCCGGGTCTGCCGCAGTGTAGGGGATCGGGATGCCGCGCCGCCCGTCGGGATTGAGCACCAGTCCTTCGCCGACCTGCACGGTCGGTGGATCGTTGTTGTCGATGACGAACGGCAGCGTCGTGCCGGTAGTCTCGGCCCCCGCCGGATCGATCAGCGTGACGGACAGTACGACTTCGCGTTCGAGGTCGATGAGGTCGCCGCGCGGCGAGTCGGTATCCCAGAAGAACAGCACCTCCTCCTTCGTGCTCGGCGCCAATACGCTGCGGAACGCGAATTCGGGCGTGGGCGCGGACGGGTCCAGTCCGGCGGGTCGCGCGATCGCGCGAGTGCCGGGCGTGGTAGCCAGGGCCCACTCGATGCGGATGTCGACCGGATCATCCGATGAGTCGCCGATGTCGATGCGGATCGGGACGACACCCGAACCTTCCGCATCGGGTTCCCGCACCTCGACGATCGGAGCGTCGTTGCCGAGCCCGACGACTGTCGTCTGGCTGACACCGCCGCCAACCCGGGCGATCAATTGGACGCCGGGGTGGTAGGCCGTGTCGAGCCCGGCCTCGCTGGCGAAATCCCACGACAGCTCGTGTTCGACGCCGCCGGTGCTGGCCGACAGGTTGACGGGATTGGCGGCCAGGCCCTCGAGCGCGCGTTCCACACCGTCTGCCGGCAGCACGTAGAAGAACTCGACGTTGGCAGCATCGGCCTCGGCGTCGGTCAGCACGATGCGGATCCGGGCCGGCGACACCTTGCCGTCGATGACGAGCAGACCAGCCGGAGTCGAAGGCGCGTTCGTGCTGCCACCACCGCCGGCGGCCGCGGACACGAAACCGAAGGTGCCGAACCCGCAGCCGTGCAGGGTCAGGACCAAGGACATTGCCATTGCGGCGAACAGGTGTGAGCGGAGTCGGGGCATCAGGGGGCCGACGGTTCGAGAGAGAGGCGTGGCGCGCGGGGTCGATCGGCGTACCGGGAAGGCAATCGCCACGGCCACGATGGCTAGATCGCAAGACCTCGTCAATGCCCCGAATGGTCGCCGGGTCGGCAACGAGGTGTCCCTCGGCCTTCCCTTCTTCGGCGTCAGGACTGCGTGTCCGTCGACAATCCGAGGCGGTGCAGGTGCGGGACAGGCCGGCTCGAGGTCTCGCTTCATGGTCTCGCGAGTTCGGGCCGCGAGCTACATCGCCGCACTGATGGCCGTCTTCGTCGCAGCAGCGTGCACCGGCAATGCTGGCGGCGGCCCCTCTGCCCCTCCCCCCCCGAGCTGCGTTGCGGTCGAGGGTGCGCTGCGGATTCACGCCCACACCGATGATCGATGCGGGCCGGGGGAATCTTCTTCCGGAGCTGCTCGATAGCGTCCAGTTCACCGTGGCGGCGCAGAACGGCTGTGACCTGACCCTGCGCAATCCCTGGCTGGCAGCGTCGGGTCGTGCTTCCTGATCAGGGCTGGTCTCGGCTACCAATCCCGCGTCGACTCTGCGTCGCCGGCAAAGAACACGAAACCATGCTGCTGTTGTTGGGCGTGGACGAGAACGCGCCGGCAAGCAACCTGCATGCGACCACGTCGAGGCCTTCGATCACACGAACTGCATCCGTACCGGCGATCGCGGAACCGGCACTCTCCCTGAAGAGGGCAGGTGGCATTGCAACGGACCATGGCACACGAGCTCGGTGTAGTGCGCGATCGGTTGATCGCACTCGAGGATCTACGGCTCACTGTGGCAGGCCCGAAGCGCTGGTTCGATGAGGTGCGGCGCTTCGCCTGCCGCGCCGGCCAGCCCCGAACCACCGTCGTCGGGTCGCAAACTGGGTCGAAAACCACATAACCGGCAGCGCCTGGCTGCCAATGGTGTTAAAAGGGCGGTCGGCGTTCAGGGAGCTCCACCCAAACTCAGCCAGTCCCAGGAAACGACGATGCGACAGAGGAGCGCGCAACGGTCGAGGCTTCGATCTGAGGATCTCGAGGCAGAGATTGGCGAGCCGATTGTCGAACCGTTTTCTCCACAGCAGGCAGAGCCCATCAGTGATGAGGCGTGGAAAGAGGTGGAGGCAGCCGTTCGCGCGGTCGCCAGAATCCTCGTACCCCAACCCGAGGTCGACGATCTGGTGGGAGTCGTGATGCTGGAACTGTGGACGGCCTCCCAACACAGCGAGCGGCCGATATTGAGCCCGCTGGCCCTGGCCAAGACGATCTGCAGGCGGCGCGCCAGGAACGTGCTGCGCGAGTTGACGCGACGTCGGAAGCTCGAATGCGAAATGCAAAGAACGGCGACGGACATGCAGGTGTCGGCCACAGTTTCGGACACACCGGGGACCGATCGGCCCAATGCAGATCGGCAGGCATCGATGTTCCAGCTGCCCGTCTTCCGCGGTTGCCGACAACGGCGAATAGCCGAGGTTCTTCGAGACGGTGGATCCGTCGCAGACGCCTTGCTCGCGACCGGGCTCGAGACCAAGGAGTTCAATCGTGTTGCGGCGGGCATGTTGAAGAGCCGGCAGGCAGGATTTTCTCGGCCGAATTCACACCCTCTGTGACCAGCTGGAAGATTGATTGGCTCGATTCTGTCGAGCCAGCAGTCGAGGCCAAGCCCTCCCATCCGTGATCGGCACCACCGTCTGACCTGAGGGAATCGAAGACCCCCGCTCACCTGTCCGGAGGCTGGTGAGGCGCTCGCGGAGCAGAAGGAATGAACGTACTACCCTCTTCGCTGTTGGTCGCGTTCTTCGCGGGATCGGCAGTCGTCAGCCACATCGCCATGCCCACAGCGGGGCCCTACTGCCGTGCCGCAGTGCACTGGCAGACCATCCCGTCTGGCGCCGGAGTCGTCTGGGTCAGCTGCTACACGAGCGCGGCATGCCAGAAGTCATGCAGCATCGTCAGTGGATCCAGCGGCGCGGGAAGCTGGGCTCATTGCGATTGCGATGACTCGACCAATGGCCGACCGCCGTGCCGCGCAACGTTCCATTGGGATGGGCCGATCCAGTGGACGCTCGGTGAC
>JAGQRA010000287.1 GCA_020425885.1 Planctomycetota bacterium
CCGCCGCTGCTGAAACCGCCACCGCCGAAGCCACCGAAGCCGGACGAGCGGCTGCTGCCACCGAAGCCACCGAACAGGCCACCCGAGCTCGACGACGAAGACGACGAGCGCCAGCGTTGTCGCCGCCGCAGCGTCGACCAGGCGTCGCCGCTGCGCAGCCCGCCGCCCAGGATGCCGGCCAGCAGATCGCCGATATCGAAGTCCGAATCGAACATCGAGTTGCTGGACTCGAAGTCCCGGCGACGGAAGCGACGCGACAGGTCATCGACGCCGTCGAACGCGGTCTTCGCCCGGGCTTGCTCGGCCTCGGCCTCGGCGCAGGCGATGGCCAGCCCGTCCTTCCGCGTCCGCAATGCCGACACCTGCAGCACGAGTTCGTCATCGCGCGGGGTCGGCGTCGCCGCGGCGTCGCGATGCAGCGTCAGAATGTCCTCGCGCTGCAGCTGGGCCTCGATCGCCTGACGGGCCCGCGCCGACCACGGGTCGTTGCCGGCCGACACCGCCGCCTGTTCGAGCCCGAGCCTGTCCTGCTCGGCTTCGGCCTGCCCGATGCGCTGGTCGAGTTCGTCGAGTTCCTGCTGTGCGGCTTCGAGCCGCGTCAACAGCTCCGGAACGCCGTCCGCGGCCATCGCCTCCTGCTGCAGCTCGCGCAGCTTCTCGGCCTCGGCCTCGGCCTCGGCGGCCACCGCGTCGGCGTGCGCCCGCAGCCGCACCGGAATCTCGAGCAGCATGCCGTAGTCGCGATGGGCTCCGTCGTAGCCGCACAATCGCGCGACCCAGGAATCCAGTGCTCTGAGAAGAGGACCGAACAACGGCCCGAACAGCGCGACCGGGCGGTACTCGGGGAAGCGATAGCGTCGACGCCAGAGGTATGTGAACAGCTTGTCGGCCTCGTAGGGCTTGCCCTTCTCGATGCGATCGGCCTCGGCCCGACGCGCCTTCTCGTTCGCCTCGGCGGCCTGGGCGGTGATGAACTCGACGTGCCCGAGCTGGGTCCGGTAGCCATCGTCTTCGCCGAGCCGCTGCATGGTGGCCGCGGCGCGTGACTCGTGGGCACCCGCCGCCGCGTCGCGCCCTTCGCGGAGCGACGCGCGCTGCGCCATCATCGCGGCGAGATCCCGGGCGCCGGCCGCCAGGGCCGCGGCCAGGCGATCCCGTTCGCGATCACGATCGGCGAGCTGCGCCAAGGCCTCGCGATCGGCGGCGTCGAGTTCGGCAGCGATGCGGTCGCCATCGAGCTCGCCGAGCCGCACTTTCGCCAACTCGGCGAGGGTGCGCGTCTCGGCGCGGCGCACCTCGGCGAGGTCGCGCCGCGCCGCCTCCGACTTCGCGGTCGCCGCATCGAGCCGCTCCCGGGCCTCCGCAACCCGAGCGGTGATGGTTCGATAGACCTTCTGGCCACTCAACATGCTCACCACCTCGTGATGCGCCCGCCGGCGACTGGAAAGATGTACTCCGGCTCGCGCGCGCCGCGGCGCTTGCGACCGAACAGGACCTCGTCGATCAGGCCGTTGTCGAGCTTGTCGGCCTTGACCTTCTCGTAGACCGACTCCGCGACCCGGATGCCGAAGCTCCGGACCCTGGAGGTCTGCTGATCCTCCTCGTTGAGGACGGGCAGCGTCAGCACGCGACCGTCACCATCGACGGCCTCGACGATGATGTAGAAGTTACGGATCCGGCGGTTGCCGTCGCGGTAGCGCCAGACCCCGCTCTTGTCGCTCGGACGGGAGACGATGCGCAATTCGTAGCTCTGGTTCAGCTCCCCGACGAGGTCGTCGAGCGCGGCCATTCGCTGCCTGGCGCTTCCCCAGTCGCTTGCGGCCATGGCCTGCTCGACCGCAGCGCGCCGGCGCTCGAGTTCGGCCAGCGCCGTGACCTCGACATCGACGCCGGCCAGGGCCGAGGGCGAGGCTTCGAACCTCGCCCGCAGCTCGGCCCGCTCGCGCCGCCCGACCAGGATGCCATCGATGCGAGCCTCGAGCTGCGCCATCGCGGCCTTGCCCTCCGTCGCCGCTCCGGTGTCGATGGCGGCCGTGACGCGGCTCTCGAGTTCATCGATGGCGGCCTGTTCGGCAGCTGTCTTCTCGACGCCCTCGAGCCGCGCCATCGCGGTCAGGAGCCCGACACGCAACGTACCCAGCTGCCGAGCCGCGGCGATCAGCCCCTCGGCGGCGCCGATGGCCCTCCGCCCCATGGCCAGCTTGCGATCGAGCGTCGTCACCGCGCCGTCCGCACTCACGACGTCGAGCAGGTAGGACTCCGGCACCGGCAACGCGGCAAGTTCGCTGGTGATCGCGGCGGCGAGGGTCGTGGCCGTCTGCAGTTCGGCCTCAGCATCGGCGAGCAGGCGCCGAGCCGCCGGTGACGGGTTCTGGGCCGTGACCTCGGTGACCAGATCGTGAACCTGTTTCACCAGCGCATCGAGGTCGCGGTGATCGACTTCGATCCGCACGACCTGCTGATGGAAGGCGTCGACCAGACCGCGCTGCCGATAATGGGTGCCGATCGCGAACGGCGCCCAGATCAGCACGCCGACGAACAGCACCGCGGCTGTGATCTTCGCCCAGCGGCCGCGCTCGACGTAGATCTCGGCGATCATGACCTCGAACGAGCGCATCGGCGGCACGTACTTGAAGCGGTCTTCGCGCAGCGCCCGGACACCCTCGGCGACGATGTCTCCCGCGACCTCGATGCCCTGCGATTCGTAGATCGCCTGCACGCGCTCGATCAGCTCCTGCTGGCGGCGATCATCGTCGAGCTCGCGTTCGACCAGCAGCTGTCGATGCCGCAGCGTGTCGACGACATCCATCGCCAGCATGACGCGATCGAGCGCCACCGGCTGTGGCGGTGCTTCGCATCGCGCGACCTGGGCTCCGGCGGTCTCGCTCACGAGGCCTTGGGCGCCGGCAACTGCGCCACGCGATCCTGGAGCGCCACCATGCGCCGCTTGCCGGACTCGACGGCGGCGGCGACCTCGGCCTCGTTGCGCGTGCTGAGCTCGCGCATCTCGTCGATGATCCGGTAGCTGCGCTCCTGGTAGCCGACGATGGACTCGACCAGCTTGGCGACGGACTCGGCGCGGATCGTCGGGCCGTAGCCGGCCTTCAGGGCCGCCTCCTGGATCTCGGTCCCGACCTCGCCGAGCGCCTCCAGACTCCGGTTGATGCCGTCCTTCATCGCCTCGAGCGTCTGCGTGCTCTCGTGCAACCCGTGGAGGCCGGTGAACGAGGCCGACAACGCCGTGAACACCGTCTCGTTGGTGCCGAAGAACGTCACCGACTGCGAGTAGACCCGTTCCTTGGCGTCGGTGATCTGCGCGATGCGCGCCATCACGACCTCCGTCGTGCCGTAGGCGATCGACAGGTTCTCCGCCAGGTCCTTGCTGATCTGATAGCGCTTGTCCTCGTCCTGCAGCGACTGCAGCGCGAGATCACGGGTCAGCTCGAGCTGGGCGCGCTCGGCCTGGTCGTCGCCGGTGTAGGACTCGAGGGCGGCCGCCGCGCTGGCGAGTGCGGTCTTCTTGCCCGCGAGCGAGTCCTCGGCCCGGGCCAGCAGCTTGAAGCCGAGCACCTGTGCCTCCTTCAATGCCGTGCGGAAATCGCGGTAGGCCTCGAGGATCGTCTGCTCGCGCCGGATCTGGTCGCTGGTGTCCTTGGTCACGTCGAGATAGGCGGCCTTGATCTTCTCGAACCGCGCCGGGATGTCGCCGCGCGTGATCTTCATCCAGATGTTGCCGAGCCGCTCGAAGGTGTCGATGCGGTTGTCCTTCATCTGCTCGACCATGTTCTTGGCATCGTCGCGGATCGAATCGAACGCCGTCGTGATCGCCCGGTAGCGCTCGCCGACCTGCATCGCCTGGATCTGCTCGCGCACGACCTCGTTGAACAGCGTGGCCTGCGACAGCGTGCGCGCGATCGCGGCGGCCTGGTCCGGATCGAGGTGGGCGATGCGATCGATCAACGCCACGATCGGCGCCGGCGCGGGCTCGGACTTGATGAGTCCGAGGTTGCGCAGCGCGCCGAGGGCCTGGTCCAGGAACTTGAGCGGAGTCGTGGCAGCTGGGGTCATGATCTTCGGGGGGCGAGCGACTTCGGGAGCGACGGCACGGGCCATCGTCGCGAGCCGGCAGGCTCGGTCAAGGATCGAGCGCGGCGGGACGGACCGACCAAGTGGCCGACCGCATGAGAATCCTGTCGGCGGCGGCGCCGCGGCAAATCCCGCCGCTCGCTTTCGACCCCGCCGTCCGCGAGCATGTCGCGATGCCTCGTTCGCGCCCTTCCGCCATCCTGCTCCTGCTCGGCTCGCTCATCGTGGTCAACCCGATCGTGGCACAGCACGAGACGGCCACCGCAGCCGATGACGGCCTGAAGATCGTCGGCGCCAGCGACGAGGGCCAACGTCAGATCGCGAGCATCAAGCTCGCGCCCGGACTCGTCTGCGACCTCGTCGCCGCCGAACCCGACGTCTGCAACATCGTCGCCTTCGCCATCGACAACCAGGGTCGCTTCTACGCCTGCGAGACGTTCCGCATCAACGACGGCGTCTACGACAACCGCAGCTACATGCAATGGAAGGACCGCGACCTGGCCTGCCTGACGGTCGCCGATCGCATCGCCAAGTACGAGGAGTTCATCGCCGATCGCATCCCCGGGCTGGCCAGGTTCCCCGAGCGCATCCGCATGCTCGTCGACACCGACCGCAACGGCACGCTCGATCGCAGCACGGTGTTCGCCACCGGCTTCAACGCTCTCGCGGACGGCATCGCCTCGGGCGTGCTGCCGGTCGGCGCCGACGTCTACTTCACCAACATCCCCAAACTCTGGCGTCTCCGCGACAACGACGGTGACGGCACCGCCGACGAACGCCACGTCGTCCACGACGGCTACGGCGTGCACACCTCGCTGCTCGGCCACGACATGCACGGCCTGATCGTCGGCCCCGACCGCCGCCTCTACTTCTCGATCGGCGACCGCGGCCTCAACGTCGAGCACGAGGGTCGACGCCACATCCTGCCGCACCAGGGCGCCGTGCTGCGCTGCGAACTCGACGGCAGTGATCTCGAGATCGTGCACCGCGGCCTGCGCAACCCGCAGGAGCTCGCGTTCGATCAATGGGGCGACCTCTTCACCGGCGACAACAACAGCGACGGCGGCGACGAGGCCCGCATCGTGCAGATCGTGCCGGGCGCCGACAGCGGCTGGCGCATCGGCTTCCAGTGGCTGTCCGACCGCGGCGCCTGGAACCGCGAGAAGATGTGGCATCCCCGTCACCCCGGCCAGCCGGCGTGGATCCTGCCGCCGATCGCGAACTACTGCAACGGACCATCGGGCCTGGCCTACGACCCCGGCATCGGCCTGCCCGATCACTACCGCGACTGCTTCTGGCTGTGCAATTTCCGCGGCGGTCGGTCCTACAGCGGCATCCACGCCTTCCGCCTGGCCCGGGCCGGCGCCGGCTACGAGCTCGAGAGCACCGAGGATCCGATCTGGCACGCGCTCGCCACCGACGTCGACTTCGGCCCCGACGGCTCGCTCTACTTCAGCGACTGGGTGACGGGCTGGACCAAGACCGGCAAGGGCCGCATCTACCGGGTCCGCACCGCGGCGATGCAGAACGACATGGCGCTGCGCAACACCGCGCGCCTGCTCGCCAGCGATCTGAGCACCCGACCGCAGGCCCAGCTGCGCACGCTGCTGCAGCACGCCGATCGCCGCCTCCGACAGCAGGCGCAGTTCGCCTTGGTCGATCAGGGCGCGCACGAGCTGCTCGCCGACATCGCCGCCCACGACGATTCGCGACTGGCTCGGCTGCACGCCGTGTTCGGTCTCGGCGTCCTCGGTCGCAAGGACCACGCCGTGCTCGCGCCGGTGCTGCCGCTGCTCGACGACGGCGACGCCGACGTCCGCGCCATCGCCGCCCGCGTTCTCGGCGACGCGCGCCTGGGCACGGCCACCGACAAGCTGGTCGGGCTGCTCGGCGATATCAACTCGCGGGTCGCGCGCGAGGCGGCGCTGGCGCTGGCGCGCATCGGCACCGCGGCCGGCGACAAGGCGACGACGGCACTGCTCGCGATGCTGCGCCACAACGACGACCGCGATGCGGTGCTGCGGCACGCCGCCACGTTCGCGTTGGCCAACATCGGCGGGGTCGAGCGGCTGCACGCGCACATCGGCGACGACAGCCGCGCCGTTCGGCTCGGCGTGCTGCTGGCGCTGGCCCGACGGCGCGATCCCCGCGTCGCCGACTTCCTCACCGACGCCGAGCCGACCGTCCGCTACGAGGCGGCACGGGCGATCCATCAGGAGCCGATCGACGCGGCGATGCCGGCGCTGGCGGCCCTCGCCGGCGACGATGATGCCGACACCGATGCCATCGATTGGCGCGCGCTGAACGCCAACCGCATGCTCGGATCGGTCGAGTGCGGCGAACGGCTCGTCCATGCCGCGCTGCTCGCGGCGCACGCACCCGGGACCCGGATCGAGGCGATCGAGATCCTCGGCGAATGGCAGGCGCCGCACGGCCAGGACCGCGTGTTCGGCAACTGGCGCCCCTGTATCCATCCGAACGCCGAACGCGTGGCGATGGTGTTCGCCGCCGCGATTCCCGCCCTGCTGCAGGACCCGGTCACCGCCAAGGCCGCGGCCGTGGCTGCCGGCCGCGCCGGGCTCACGAGCTGCAGCGCCGCGTTGGCCGGACTCGTCGCCGCGACCGACGCCAACGCCGACGCCCGCACCGCCGCCCTCGACGCCCTGGCCGCGATGGCCGCGCCCGAGCTCGAGGCCGCGGTACAGGCGATCGGCAGCGACGCGCCGGTCCGGCTGCGCAAGCGCGCTGTCGAGCTGCTGTCGAAGTCGGCGCCGGACAGGGCGGTCCCGGTGCTCGCGACCCTGCTCGACAACGCCTCGCTCGACGAGAAGCAGGCGGCGTTCCGCGCCTTGGGCGATTTGCAGCACGAGTCGGCGGCGCACCTGCTACGCGGCTGGATGCGGCGATTGGTCGACGACGACGTGCCCGCCGGCGCGCGGCTCGACCTGCTCGAGGCTGCCGCGAAGCACGACGACGATCAGCTCCGCGCTCTGATCGCCACGCACGACGCCGCGGTGCGGGGACAGGGCGAGCTCGGGCCCTGGCAGGTCTGCCTCGAAGGCGGCGATGCCAAGGCCGGGCGCAGCGTCTTCTTCGACAACGAAGCCACCCGCTGCACGCGGTGCCACACGCTGGACGGGCAAGGTGGCAACGCCGGCCCCGTGCTCGACGGCATCGGCAAGCTGCGCGATCGCGGCTATCTGCTGCAGGCGCTGATCTCGCCGAGCGCGGTGATCGCCGAGGGTTTCGGCTCGACCACGGTCGAGTTCCACAACGGCAACTCGCTGTCGGGATTCATCACCAAGGACCAGGACGGCGCAATCACCATCGTCGACATCGACGGCAAACCGACCGACGTGCCCTGGCCGCAGATCAAGAGCCGGACGCCCAACGGGGCGAGCGCGATGCCACCGATGGGCGGCACGCTGAGCCGGCAGCAGATCCGCGACCTGATCGCGTTCCTGAGCCAGCAGCGGAAGTGAGGGGCGCAGCACCGGGCGCGCGAGTCATGCCCCGATGATGTGATCGGCGCCGGCTCGACCGCGTCACCGGCTCACTTCGCCCGCGACCGCTCCTCGATCTGCTCGACCAGGGCGGGCACCAGCTCGTTGGGCACCGGAAACGCGTTGCTGTAGTGCACGATCTGCCAGCCTGCGCCGGTCTTGCGGGCCACGCCGGTGCCGCGCATCTCGCCGAACCGGGAACTCTTCAGGCGTTCGTCGAACCACGCGATCGTGCCGTCGGCAGCGAGGTAGACGTTCTGCTCGGTGGGCGTCGTGGTCCAGCCTTTGCCCTGCGTGAACGACGGCTCCACGAGCGCCCTGAATTCGGCCACGGTCCAGCGCTCGGTCGCATCGGTCCCGATCACGACGGCGTCGGCGGCCAGCAACGAGAACATCCGATCGACGTCCGCAGTGGCCGCGGCACCGTGGAAGTCGATCAGCATGGTCTTGACCGCCGCGACCTCCGGATGCTCAGGCACCTGCCGATCGAACCGGGTGCCCGAGTCGAGGAACATGGTCGCCACCGTGCCGGCGCCGTCGCGTTCGAACCAGACCACCTGCTTGCCCGAGGCATCGACGAAACGACCCGAGCCCAGCGCCTCGAAGGCGACGCCGACGTCATTGTTCGGATACCGGACCTGCATGCCTCCGCCCTCACAGCGCACCTCGAAGTCGGCTCGGATCGCCGCCAGACGATAGCGACCGAGAAACGGACGGATCGTGGCCGGGGCATCGACGGATGCCGCGACGTCTTCCAGCCGCCGCATGCGCAGGACCTCGTGGATGCTCAGGCCCACGATTCCGCCGCGCTCGTCGCGCACGAACTCGCAGTAGACATGGTCGGCCAGTTTCGCGTGCCAGTGTCCTTCCGCATCGGGGTCGCGCAACACGAGGCTGACCCGATCGGGAGTCACCAGAACGAGTTCCCCGCCGCGTCGCACGATGCCGAAGGTGCGCGTCTCCGACGGGCTCGCGTAGTCGGCGACGAAGGCATCGAGGCGAGCTGCGACGCCGTCATCGACCTGCTCCGAGCTGGTGATCAGGCGATGCTCGAGCACCTCCATCTCCTGCAGATTGACGGCCGTCGCCGCCGACTGGAAGTGGCCGACCCGGATGTGGCCGGAATCGACGAAATCGAACTCCATGGCCGTGGCGTCGACCGGAATCCAGCCGGCGGCGCCCATGTGGACCTCGGTCCATCCGTGCTGCCCGAATGCGCCGCCGGCGTTCGGCACGTACATGCAACCCCACACCACCCGAGCCGGGATACCGACCGCACGACACAGCGCCGCCAGCAACATCGAGTGCGCGCCGCACTCGCCGGCACGCGTATCGAACGTCTTGCGCGCATCGCCGCCGCCGGGGATCGCATAGTCGATGTTCTCGGCCACCCACCGACTGAGGCGGCAGGCGGCATCCCAGGAGTCGGTCGCATCACCGGTCAGTTGGCGAGCGTGCGCGATTAGTACGGGGTCGTCCGATTGACAGTAGCGATCGGCGGCCAGGAACGCGGCGAGCGACTCGTCTGCCTGGGGATCGCGGGGGAACGGCGGTGCGAGGGATCCGTCGTAGCGGACGTGCTCGACCGTGAAGACTCCATCGACGCGGTTGCCCTCCACGCGGCCTTCGAACCGCTGCCCCGGCACGTTGAGGGCGTCGGCATCGAGCCGCAGTCCGGTGGGCTCGAGAACCGCCTTGACCTTCATGAAGCGGATCGCCTGTACGTCGGCGATGGCGACGTTGGTCTTGGCCAGGATCGACGAGTCCAGGTCGGCCATCTGCACGCGCGTCTTGACCGACGCGTCCGCGAGGTAGATGTCGCGCCCGCCCGGCAGGTTCAGCTTCACCGTCATTCCACTGTCGCGGTCGAGCCACTGCCGCGTGTTCACGCCCGTGCTCTCCTCGAACGAATCGAGGACGACCACATCGTGGGCGACGCCGGCCAGCTCGATGGTCTCGCGCCCGACACGCTTGAACTGCACCTCCTTGACCCTGGCCTCGTGGACCGCGAAGACGTGATAGGTCGCACTCTCGAGTTCGCCATCGACGAAGTCGCGGATCAGATGCGGCGAGCCCATCGGGTTCTCCAGGATCACGTCCGATGGCAGCGCGACGATCTTCTCGGTGCCTTCCATCGGATAGACGATCCTCACCTGATCGCCCTCGACGACGGCCTGCACCGCGCTCTCCGTGTCCCCCTTCCTGACGTGAGCCTGCAACGACCTGAACTGCTGCGTCTTCGGATCGACCTCGAAGGTCGTGTCGATGCGGATGTCGAATCCGCTGCCGAGCAGGGACACCTTGGCGAACACGACCTGTGTCACCTTGGTGCAGTCGGCGCCGTCGATGGCGCTGGCCCGCGCCTCCGAGTAGCCGCAGAGCACGCCGCCGATCTCGATCGCGTGGGTGACGACCTGCGCCGCGACGCGAGCACAAGGCGCGATGACGAGGAATGCCGTGGTCGCGAGGCATGCGCGGAACCGACTCGGGACTGATCTGCCGATCATCACGATCTCCTGGGGTGCCTGGGGGAGCAGTGAAGGATGCCGGGCGTCGTGGCCGCATCAGGGCCGATTCTGCCACGCTTCACGACCTCGGTTTGTCGCCCCGCACTTCGCTGGCAACCACACCGCACGAACGCAGCCGCGAGCCCGCACTTTCGCCGAAGTCGCCCTCAACGCCCGCCCTGCAGCTCCCGCAGCAGCCCCTGC
>JAGQRA010000288.1 GCA_020425885.1 Planctomycetota bacterium
CCGAGCGCCCCCTGGCGCCACTCGAAGCCTTCCTCGCCGAATTCCCGGGCCGTGTCCTGCTGGTCGCAGACTCGCCGGGGCGGCGCGAAGTGCTCAACGACATGCTGCGCTCGACCGGTCGTCGCGCCACCGCGGTCGACGGCTGGGGCGGCTTCATCGCCGCGATCGACCACCGCCTGACGCTGACGGTCGCACCCGAGCTCGCCGGCCTGACGGTGATCGAACCGCCGCTGGCCGTGCTGTCCGAATCGCAGCTGTTCGGCACGCGGGCCCGGCAGGAGCGTCGTCGCCGCAAGGTCCAGGCCGATCCAGCCGCGATCCTGCGCGACCTGCAGACCCTGACCGCCGGCGCGCCGGTGGTGCACGAGGAGTACGGCGTCGGCCGGTATGTCGGCCTGCAGATCATGGAGGTCGGCGGCCAGCCCGGCGAATTCCTGGTGCTCGAATACCAGGACGGCGACCGCCTCTACGTACCGGTACATTCGCTGCAGCTGGTCAGCCGCTACACCGGCGCCGCGCCCGAAACCGCGCCGCTGCACAAACTCGGTTCGGATCAGTGGGCCAAGGCGCGCCGCCGCGCCGCCGAGAAGGTCCGCGACGTCGCCGCCGAGCTGCTCGACCTGTACGCGCAGCGCAAGGCGCGCCAAGGCCTGAAGCTGCCGCTGCGCGAACTCGAATACCAGGCGTTCGCCAACGCCTTTCCGTTCGAGGAAACCGCCGACCAGGCCGACGCGATCACGCGAGTGCTGGCCGACCTGCAGTCCGAGCAGCCGATGGACCGGATCGTCTGCGGCGACGTCGGCTTCGGCAAGACCGAGGTCGCGATGCGCGCCGCCTTCGCCACCGTGCAAGCCGGCAAGCAGGTGGCCGTGCTGGTGCCCACCACCCTGCTCGCCCAGCAACATCACACCAACTTCCGCGACCGGTTCGCCGACTGGCCAGTGCGGATCGAGTCCCTGTCGCGCTTCCGCTCCGGCAAGGAGACCGAGGCGATCGTCGAGGGGCTGGAGCGCGGCACGGTCGACATCGTGATCGCGACCCATCGCCTGCTGCATGCCAACGTGCGCTTCAAGGATCTCGGCCTGATCATCGTCGACGAAGAGCAGCGTTTCGGCGTCCGCGACAAGGAGCGCCTGAAAGCGCTGCGGGCCGAGGTGCACGTGCTGACGCTGACCGCGACGCCGATCCCGCGCACGCTGAACATGGCGCTCGGCGGCCTGCGCGAGCTGTCGCTGATCGCGACGCCGCCGGCCGAACGTCTGGCGATCAAGACCTTCGTGGTCGAGTGGAACGACGCCACGCTGCGCGAGGCGGTGCTGCGCGAGCTGCGGCGCGGCGGCCAGGTCTATTTCGTCCACAACGAGATCAAGGACATCGAAAAGCTCGCGGCCGATCTCACCAAGCTGCTGCCCGAGGCGCAGATCCGCATCGGCCACGGCCAGATGCGCGAGCGCGAGCTCGAGCAACTGATGGTCGATTTCTACCACCGTCGCTTCGACGTGCTGCTGTGCACGACCATCATCGAAAGCGGCATCGACGTGCCGAGCGCGAACACCATCATCATCGAC
>JAGQRA010000289.1 GCA_020425885.1 Planctomycetota bacterium
AGGCGCGGCGGCGTCCACCACCACGTGAGGAACCACCCCGACCGCTGCGCCGGCTTGCTGCCGTCGTGGTCTTGCTGGTCTTTGCCGTCTTTGTGGTCCGGCGGGTGTCCCCGCCGGCGGTCTTGGCCGTGCTGGCCGTGCCGCGCCGGGGCGCTTTCTTCCTGGCCGGCTTCTTGGCACGCGACTCCGGCCGCTCCGGTGGCCAGAGCATGGTGCCGCGGCATTTCGGCGAGCCGCAGCGGCAGGCGAAGATCTCGTCGACGTTGTCCGGATCGTCCGGCTCGCGGCCGATCTCGTAGTCGTAGCCGAGTTCGTCGCCCTGCTGGATGGTGCGGGTCGCTTCGATCCAGACCCTGCCCTTCTCGATCACCGACTCGCAATTGCCGTCGCAGGAGTGGTTGATGAAGCGCGCGTCGTTGCCGCCGACACCCGCATCGATCACGGTTTTCTTGTCGACGATGAACAGGAAGGTGTGGTTGTCGTTCGGGTCGCTGTCCTCGTAGCGCTTGTCGGCCGTCTGGTGCGAAATCCGCTCGCCAAGGTACTCGATGATCCGCGTGCCCTTGCGGATCTTGCGGGCGGCGAACACGCCACGGCCATGGATGCGGGAATTGCGGACCTTGATCAAGGGTTGCTTCGAGACGCTCGACGACATTGCGGGTTATCTCCTTGGGATAAATCTGGTCTTGGGATAAGTCTGGCCTTGGCTAGAACTTCAGACCGCCACCGGCGCGCGAATCGCGCCATGGCACTGGTAGTTGCGGAATTCGAAGTCCTCGAACTCGTAGTCGAACAGCGTCGGCGGGCGCCGACCGATCACGAGTTCCGGCAGTGGATAGGGCGAGCGGGCGAGCTGCAGATCCGCCTGCTCGAGATGATTCAGATAGAGATGACAGTCGCCGCCGGTCCAGATGAAGTCGCCGACGCCCAGGTCGCATTGCTGCGCCAGCATGTGGGTCAGCAACGCGTAGGACGCGATGTTGAACGGCACGCCGAGAAACACGTCGGCGCTGCGCTGGTAGAGCTGGCAGGACAACCGGCCCTCGGCGACGAAAAACTGGAACAGCGCGTGGCAGGGCATCAGCGCCATCTGCTCGAGCTCGCCGACGTTCCAGGCCGAGACGAGGATCCGGCGCGAATCGGGATTCTCGCGCAACTGGCGCACGACCTCGGCCAGCTGGTCGATCTGGCGGCCATCGCGCGTCCCCCAGGCCCGCCACTGGCGGCCGTAGACCGGGCCGAGCTCGCCGTCATCGTCGGCCCATTCGTCCCAGATCGTGACACCGTGATCGCGCAGATAGCGGGTGTTGGTGTCGCCGCGCAGGAACCAGAGCAGCTCGTAGACCACCGACTTGAGATGGATCTTCTTGGTCGTGACCAACGGGAAACCGTCCGCCAGCGGGAAACGCAGCTGGTGGCCGAACAGCGCCAGCGTACCCGTGCCGGTGCGATCGGCCTTGCGCACCCCCTGGTGGCGCACCTGGCGCAGCAGTTCGAGATAGGCCTTCACCTCGAGCCTGCCCGCGCCCTGCCGGCAGCGACCGCTCCGGCGGGCAGACAATTGCCAGAAGGCTCGTTGCGCCGGTAGGCGATCGCCAGCATCGCGAGGCCGGCGAGCACCATCGGCAGGCTCAGCATCATGCCCATGGTCAGCCAGCCACCGGCGAGATAGCCGATGTGCGCATCCGGAATGCGCCAGAACTCGACCACGACCCGCGCGGCGCCATAAAGCGCCAGGAACAGCCCGATGGGCGCGAATCGCGGCCGCGGTCGCGAGGTGAACCACCACAGCACCGCGAACAGCACCAGACCTTCGAGCGCACCCTCGTAGAGCTGGGTCGCGTGCCGTACCTCGCCGTCGACCCTGAAACCCCAGGGGACCTCGGTCGGCTTGCCCCAGAGTTCGCCGTTGATGAAATTGCCAACCCGCCCGGCCAGCAACCCGAGGCCGGTCACCGGCGCGGCGAAGTCGAACACGTCGGCGATATGCCGTCCGCGCCGCAGCGCGAAGATTGCCGTCGCGACTCCGACGCCGAGCAGGCCGCCGTGGAACGACATGCCGCCATCCCAGATCTTCAGCGGATAGAGCCCGTCCTCCATCCAGTACTTCATGCCGTAGAACAGCACGTAGCCGAGACGACCGCCGAGGATCACGCCGAGCATGCCGAAAAAGATG
>JAGQRA010000290.1 GCA_020425885.1 Planctomycetota bacterium
CCTGCAGCAGACCCTGCAGGAGCTCGAGGCCATGGCCGAGGAGGCCCGCCGCGGGCTGCTGAAGCTGCTGTTCGACGAGCAGGCCAAGAAGCAGGACGACACCAAGCACGCCACCGACACCCTGTCGAAGGACATGGAGAAGGCGGAGGAGGCCGGCGAGGACGGCGATGGTCAGCCGACGCCGGGCAAGAAGCGCGTGCAGCAGGCCGTGCCCAAGCAGCGCGCGGCCGCCGGTCAGCTCAAGGAATACAAGCCGGCGAAGCAGAAGCAGCAGGACGCCAAGGAGGACCTCGAGGCCGCCAGCAAGGAACTCGAGGAAGCCCTGGCCCAGCTGCGTCAGCAGCTGCAGGACGAGGTGCTGCGCGCGCTCGAGGAGCGCTTCACCGCGATGCTGGCCGTGCAGCGCGAGCTCACGCTGTCGACCAAGACGATCGACGGCCGGCGGCAGAGCGTGCTGACCGCCGACGGTTCGCTGCCGTCGGCGCTGGCCGAGAAGATCGCGACGATCGCGACGGGCGAGGGCGACCTCGAGGTCGAGGCCGGAGATGCGCTCAAGCTGCTCGAGGAGGAGGGTTCGACGGCGGTGTTCCCCGAGATCGTCATCGATCTCAAGGACCAGCTGCACGACGTCGCCGGCCGTTGCCGGGCCTACGAGACCGGCGAGGTCCTGCAGGACAAGCAGAAGGAAGTCGAGGACACGCTCGAGCTGCTGATCAACGCGCTACGGAGGACGATAGAACGCAAAGAAGGAGGCTGTTGAACGGGTTCCGGAGGTGGCGGTCCGCCACCACTGGTTCCGGTCTCCGCCGAGCTGAAGATGCTGAAGTTCCTGCAGGAGCGCGTGAACACGGGCACCAAGGAGTTCGATCAGCAGACCGAGGAGCACAAGGCCACCGCCGCCGCGCAGACCGAAGCCGAAAAGCTGTCGGGCAAGCAGGGGCGGGTCCAGGACCTGATGCGCAAGCTCGCGACCAAGCTCAACAAGGAGAACCACGTCGAGGAGGGCCGATGATCCGCGCCGCCACGTTGGTTCCCGGCGTACTCCTCCTCGGTGCTCTGGCCGCGCCGATGATGGCACAGGGCGACGTGCAGGTGCAGAACCCGTTCAGCCCGTTCGACCAGGCCCGGTTTCTCGAGGAGTGCAAGCAGGTCGGTGCCACGGCGCAGCAGGTCGAGCAGTTCGGCCAGAACATCGGCGAGTACGGACTCGCCCGCGCCGCCGATCTGCTGCTGCGTGTCGCCGTGCCGTCGTTCGACGCGGCGGTCAAGCTGCAGCAGGATGCCGACCCGAGCGCCGCGTTGGCGCTGACCAAGGTGCTCGCCGCGGCCGATCAGCCGCTGTTGCGCGCCCACGTCCGCTATCACCTCGCCGAGGTCTTCCTCGACAGCGACGACCCCGAATCGGCGGTCGACGTCCTCGGCCAGTACATCGGCGAGGACATCAACCACTCGCCGCTCGATGGCGAGGTCGCGTTCTACTATGCCCAGTCGCTGGCCGAGATCCCGTATCCCGACCTCGCGATCCCGCGCTTCCGCGCCTTCCTGCAGTGGTTCCCGGAGGCCAGCGAACGCTTCCGTTCGGCCGCGCACCAGCAGATTCTCGAGCTCGAGCGCCAGCAGGAGAGCCGGCTCCACAACCTCGCCGACCGCATGAAGAAGACGCGGCGCGACCTCAAGAAGAAGAAGACCGACAAGCCGATCCAGATCGAACAGGAGAAGTTCGTCGAGGAGCTGCAGGAGCTCATCGAGATGTTCGAGGAGATGGAGAAGCAGGCCGGTGGCCCGCCGTCGGGCAACGGCCCGTCGTCCAATCCGGCGACCCAGAGCGGCCTGCCCGAGGGTGACGGTTCGGTCGGCGAGCTCACCAACAAGCCGACGTTGGCGGATCGTTGGGGCGACATGAAGGACCGCGATCGCGAGAAGATCGAGGCCGAGGTCCAGAACGGGCTGCCGCCGCAGTACCGCAAGATGCTCGAGCAGTACTACAAGAAGCTCGGCATGGCGACGAAGCCCC
>JAGQRA010000035.1 GCA_020425885.1 Planctomycetota bacterium
TCTACTCCCACCTGTTCGCCGCCTTCGAACTGTCGCGCCGCCATCCCGAGCTCGGGCTGCCCGACCTCGAGACCCAGATCGGCCGGTGGCTGCCCTGGGCCGATCCGCTCGAGGCGCGGCCGATCGCGTTCGGCCTGACGCCGTATGGCACCTTCACCAGGCTACGGTGCAATGTGCTGGATCACCTCGACCGCGACGAGCTGCCGACGGCCGTCGACTACGGCGCGGTCCGGCTGCGCAACGACGCCGCGGCGCAGAACGCGGTGCGCAGGTTCCTCGACGACCACCCGGACCTGCCCCGGGTCGCGCGCTCGGCCGCCGCCTGGCGCGAGCTGTGGGTGCTGCTGTTCTCGTTCGGGTCGCTGTTTCTGACCCTCGAGTAGCGCCTCGCCGATCAGGGCACACTCACCCTCGCGACGGCGAGCCGCGTGCGATCGAAGCGTTCGGCGAAATCGGCCAGCAGCACCCCGACCGATGCCGTGGCCGACTTGCGGACGGTGCGGCCGTTCCATTTGACCTCGACGGTGTCCTTGGCGCCGAGCATGTCGACACCGAGCCAGAGCTCGAACGACCGGACACCTTCGCCCTTGGCCGTGAATCGTCCCTGCCCGCGGTCGGTCACCTCGAGCCGGGCCGTGAGCTTGACGATGCCGTCGTGCGTCAGCGCGCGCCGCCCCGCGTCGTCGAGCCGGTCCCAGCGCGCCGCGTTGACGCGCGGCTGGGCCGCGACGCGAACGTCGCCCTCGACCGCGGTGATCTCGATCCAGGCCGCGCGGGCCTGGGCGAGATCGGCCGCCATGCGAACGACGCGGCCCGGCGCCGCCGGTCGCCGGTTGGCGAAGAACTGCGCCCAGTCGACGACGCCGAGCTCGAACGCATGGCCGAGCTCGGCGAACTCGTGCAGCACCGCATCGCCGGCCTTCATCTTGCGCAGCCGATCGAAGACGAGGTGCAGGTTGGCGAGCAGCAACGGATCGTCCTTGCTGCCCTGCAGATCGCGGATCGGCAGCTGCGCCACGTTCTCGAGGTAGCGCATGTTGTTGCGTTCACCGATCTCGATGCGCGGCCCGCCGATGCAGGGCAGCGCGCCGGCCCACAGATCGGGGAAGCGCAGAGCGAGGTCCCAGGCCATGTGGCCACCGCGCGAGGCGCCGCCGACGAAGACCGCGTTCTCGTCGATGTTGGCCCGGCGGCGCGCCCAGCGCAGTGCGGCGAGCTGGGCGTAGCGTTCGCGCGGCGTCGAACCCCACCCCGGCGTCTTGCCGAACTCGGTCGGCGCCAGCACGAACATGCCGATGCGATCGGCGATCTCCTGCCAGTGCAGGTGTTCGCGCGCGCCGGTGCCACCGGCACCGTGCCCCCACAGCAGCAGCGGAGCGGGGACCTTCGGGTCGTAACCGCGCGGCACGTAGAGGTGGATCTCGGTCGCCTCGGTCTCGTCGAGCACGACCAGCGGCACCGTCTGCCGCGTCGTCCCGGCCTCGATCGCTTCGAACTCACCGAACGCCGCGCAGGCCGCCGACCATTGCTCGAGCGTCGCCAGCTTCTTGCCGGCCAGCCGCTCGGCGGCGATGGCGCGCGCCTTGCTGCTCGACAGGTCGACGAGCTGAGTCAGCTCGCGCTGCAAGGTCGCGGGGTCGGGCTGCTGCGGGACCAGGGCGGCGAACAGCAGGGCGGTGAGCATGCCGACTAACGTAGCAACTCGATCGCCTTCTGCAGGACGGTGTCGGTCTCGCCGATCAGATCCGAGGGCAACGCTTCGACCACGACATCGGGAACGACCCCCGCGTGTTCGAACAGCACGCCATCGAGTCGGAAGGAGCCATGCTCGACAGCTGCAGGCGAATGCCGCTGTGAGGCAACGCATGGGCGAGGGCACGGCCGCGGTGGTGCGCGGCACGAGGAACGGCAGGTAGCCACCGTGTTCTGCCGGCACTCGGGTGCGCAACCGGGAGTGACCATCGCCGAAGGCTCGAAGCACACGGTCGACCTCGGCCCCCATCGCGTCGAGCAAGGCCGGCAGATCCTCGGTGATGCGCTTCCACCACAACTCGCCGCAGATCCGCTTGCTCTCGCGCAACAGGGCTCGGGTCTCGACGTCCGCGACCTTCACCAGCTCGAACCATGTGGCGCCACCGACCCGAACCTCGATGCCCGCATCGGCGATCCACATGCCTGCAAACGGCGACAGCGGCGGGCCGTCGGCCAGCGCCTTCTGGGTCGGCCCCATGACCTGAGCGAAAGGGCGGCGGCGACGAAGTGGATGCCGTGGTCATGGTGATCCTGGTGCGGTCTGAGACGTGCTCCTTCTGCCGACAATGGCGAGCATACCGCTGCTGCCTACATCCCGGTCAGCGTGACCCCACTGACGACCTCGGCGGGGCGATCTCGACGCACAGCAGCTGCACCGTGCCCCGCGCCCGCCCCGGCAACGAACCGACGACGACCGCCTCGGGGCCGGCCATCGTCACCGTGGCCGACGTCTGCACGCGATGCTCGCCGATCACGGGCATCTGCAATCCCCAGGGAGAGTCGAGCTGAGACACCGGGGTCTTCTGCAGCCACTCCAACTCGACGGCGAACCGGACTCCGTCCGGCCGCAGCCCGAGCTTGACCTGGGTGCCATGTTCGAAGCGGCCGATGTCGACGTCGTCGACGATGACGGAATCGGAAGCCGCGCCGTACGTCATCGATCTCAGGAACGACATCTTGGTCGCGGCCGTGATGGTCGCCGTGGAACCGATCGCGACCGCACCCTCCGCGGTGTCGAGGACCCGACCTCGCCGCGTCAACGCCGACAACGCCTGCTGCAAGCGTCGAGGCTCGACGTGGCCGGCGTTCATTCCCAAGGCCCTGATGCGGGGCCCGAGCATCAGGCCATGGGCATCGATCGTCTGGACGCGACTGTCGGTCCACAGGCGCTCGCCACCTCCGGGCAGCCCTTCGACTGCCGCCGGCGCCGGGACGACGAGTCCGGGGACGACCCGGCGGGCCTCGTCCAACGGCAGCTCGAGCACGGTGACGCGGACGATCGCGGACCTGGTCGGCACGAGCGGCGCAGGCGTCGATGCCTCGAAGAAGGCCTCGCTGGCAAGTGGCGCGATGGAACCCTCATAGGCAACCGCGAAGGTGTCGCGGATCGGTACCGGCTGTGGCATCGGCGGCCGGCTCTGACACGAGCCGGCGGGCAACGACATCGCCACGAGGGACAACAGTCTGGTCGCGACTCGACGCCTCACGCCGAGACCTCGCGCAGGGCCGTGCCGATGCGCGGTTCCGGCGCCAGCACCCGCGGCCGCACGGCGTAGGCGCGGGCCGGCTCGAGCACCAAGCTCGGCAACAGGCTGAGCGGCCCGAGCACGAAGCCGAGCACCAGCCACAGCCGGCGGGTCGCGACCGGAGCACCGAGCCGGCCGAGGCGCCGCCACGACGCGAGCCCGGTCAGCGCCGACAGCAGCACCGACAGCAGCATCACGAGACCGGACCGGCCCACGAAGTTGAACGGCAACGGCTGAACCGCGGCACAGGCGAGCGCCGCACCGGCATAGAGGTACTCGAAGAACGTCCGCGGCCGGAACTCGTGCTCGAACGCGGGACGATCGCCGGCGCCTTCGACCCTGGCGACGAACGACAGCGGGGAGCCGTCGGTCGCGACCTCGGGCCGTTGGTCGCCGACGGCCTCGGACTCGGCCGTCACCGCGATCAGCTGTCCGTCGCGCTCGGTGTAGACGCCGGCTTCGCCGACCAGGAGCACCACGCTGTCGTCGCCGAGCAGCTCCGGCGAATACCTGCCGCGCGACCACTCCACGTTCTGCAGTCGATCGCCGCCGGGCGGCACGACCTCGACGAACGCTCGGCGCGGTGGATCGAAGCGCCAGGCCCGCCGCGCCGCAGGCTCGAAGATCAGCGCCCAGCGACCCGATCCACGCGGCGAGAACGCCCATGACGGAGCCTCGAACGGCTCGCTCGGGCTGCCCTTGCCGACCGGCTCCTGCAGGTCGTAGAACCGGTCGTGGGACCGCAGGTAGACGCGACCGTCGTGCAGCAGCTGCACGATGTAGTTCTCGCCCGGCAACCAGGCGACGTCGAGTCCGCGATGCCACTGCGGCGGATCGAAGCCGAGCCATTCGCGATCGACCATGGGCATCGTCAACCGAAGGGCTTCCACTTCGGCGCGAGCGACGCGCGGTTGCTGCGGCTGATGCGTCGGTCCGACCAGGCGAACCTCGCGACCGCGCCACAGGTCGTCCCGCACCGCGAGCTTCGTCGCGTCGCCGTGGATGACGACGGTCGGGTACTCGTGCCCGAGCCAGTACCACGCCATCTCCTCGGCACCGGCCATGCCGCCGGCCAACGTGCCGACGACGAGGATCGACGCCAAGAGGCCGGGGCCGTGGCGCAGCCGCGCCGGCCAGGCGACGTCGGGATCCCGCTGCGTCGCTCCGACCGCGCGCGCCGCGGCCGTGCAGACGACGGCGATCGCGAGGTGACAGACCCCGAACCAGACCGGGTCGGTGAAGCTGCTGCCGGTCATCATCCTGAACAAGCGGTAGGCGCCGCTGAAGCAGACCAGCAGCCCGGCACCGGCGACCAGCGGGCGCATCCAGAAGGCGACGGGCAGCATGCCGGCGAACAGGCCGATCGCCGCCGCCGAGACCGCCGGCACGGCCGCCGCGACCAGCCGCCCCACCGCGCTGGCGTCGGGCATCGCCGCCGTCTCCGACACCGCCATGCAGAGCCAGGATCCGAGCGGCATGCCGAGCAACCAGACGGCCAGTACGATCACGATCCCGCGCAGGCGAGCGGCAAACAGCTCCGCGGCCGCCAGCGGTCGCTGTCGCAGATAGTCGCCGACGCCGAGCACACCGTCGAAACAGGCTGCGCACAGACCGAGAACGAGGCCGCCGATCCAGGCCGTGGTGAAGACGTTGAACGGGTAGCCCAGGCTGAAGCAGAGCGCGCCGAACCAGGATCGATCACCGGCGGCGATGACGAGGGCGATCAACCCGGCGATCGCGAGCCACCAGATCCACAACGAGTCCTTGCGCAGCAGCGCCTTCTGGTTCGCATTCATGAAGCTTCCTCCAGCGCGGCGGCCCGATCGATGACGCCGTGCTCGGGCCCGACCAGATCCAGGAACAGGTCCTCGAGCGACAGCGGCGCCGGCTCGGACAGTTCGCCGAGTCGGCGCAGCGTCGCCAGCCGCTCCGCGTCGGCGTCGAGCAGCAGCAGATCTACGCCCGTGCGCCGCTTGCGGACCCTGAGGATGTCGGCGCCGACCGGCATCGCGGTGCCGTCGTCCGGCACGAACGCGCAACGCCGAACGCGCCGCTCGAGATCGGCGAGCGTCGCGTCGACGAGCAGGCAGCCGTCGTGCAGGATGCCGATCCGGTCGGCGATGCGCTCGACATCGGTCAGGAAGTGCGAGCTGAACAGCACGGTCGAGCCGGTATCGGCCAACAGCTCGATCATCACATCGAGCAGCTCCCGCCGCATGACGACGTCGAGGCCGAGCGCCGGGTCGTCGCAGATCAGCACCTCGGGATTGCCGGCGACGGCCAGGACCACGCTGAGCTGCGCCCGCTGGCCGCGCGACAACCGCGGGATCCGGTGCTTGCCGGCGAGCCCGCAGCGCTTCAGTGCGGCCTCGGCGAAGTCGCGACGGAAGCCGGGCCTGGTGCCGGCCTCGAAGGCCACGGCCTCCGTGACCGACATCGTCGGATAGAGCCGATGGTCCTCGCCGATGTAGCCGACGCGGCCGCGCAGCTGCGGCGACAACGCCGTGCAATCCTCGCCGAACAACCGCGCCGTGCCGTGGTGCGGTTGCAGGAAGCCGAGCAGGATGCGCAACGCCGTCGTCTTGCCGGAGCCGTTGCGGCCGAGCAGGGCGTAGACGGTGCCCGGTTCGACGCGGCACGACAGCCCGCGCAACACGGGGCGGTCGGCGAACCAGCGCTGCACGTCATCGAATTCGATCGGGTAGCGCGTCATGATCTCTTCCTCCTGTCGTCGAAGTGCAGTTCGTCGAGGCTCTGCTCGAGCGCCTGTCGGATGTCCGCGGCCGAGAAGCCGAGATGGAAGGCTTCGGTCGCGGCCCGACGGACCAGGTCACGCAGCTTCTGCCGTCGCTCCGGCGACGCCAACTCGCTGCCGCGCCCGGTCAGGAAGCAGCCGGCACCCTGGCGGCGCACGATCACACCGTCGCGCTCGAGCACCTCGTAGGCGCGGACGACGGTGTTGGGGTTTATGGCCAGGTCGCGCGCGAGCTCGCGCACCGAAGGCAGCTTGTCACCGGCGGCGGCGGTGCCGCGGGCGACGGCCTGCTTGACCGCGAACACGACCTGCCCGAACAGCGGCTCGGCGGATGTGGGGTCGATTCGGATGATGACCACTGTGTCGACTGTTCTATCTCTTCTAGAACAGTTGTCAAGGCGCGGAGCCGATGAACTTCATCGGCGACGGCACCCGGCCCTCCTGTTCGGGCACCCGCTACTTCAGGTACTCGTAGACCCAGACCCGGGCCACGTTGACCGGATCGCTGCCCACACGCGGTCGCAATTCCACCATGAACGAGGACTTGCCCTTCGTCAGCTCGAACGGCAGGTTGACCTCGCACTCGCCGCCTTCCTTCCAGGGGAAGACCTCGTTGTGGGTGAACACGTGCAGCAGGCCGGCCGGCTGGCCATCGACGAAGACATCCGCCTGACAGAGCCCGAGACCCGCCCCGCCGAGGCGGTCGAGACGGAAACCGACCGCGCACGGATCCTGCAGGTCGGCATCGTCGCGGCGCTGCACCCGGAAGGTCAGGTAGTCGCGGATCTGGCGCACGTGCTCGGTCACCGCCGGCGTGCCGTAGAACTGATCGCGCAGGAAGTTGCCGGACCGGACGTAGCTGCCCCACTCCGTGTACCGCACCCGGTTCAGCGGTTCGCCACGCGGATCGTTCGGGCTCGTGTTGCCGATGTCGATCTCGGCGATCGCGCGCCGCGCCGCGCCCGGCTGGACGTAGAGGAAGGCCGACAACGAGTAGTCCGCGTTCGACGTGTTCTGGACGCCGTGCTCGAGGACGATGTCGATGCCGTCGACGAAGTGCACGGGATCGAACAGGTACGTCGACCCCATGATCCGTCGCCCCTCGGTGGCGCGATTGGGCAGGACCCGCGCCATCAGCGATGACTGGAACGAGGTGTCGGAGACGAAGGGGCGATCGGCCGGCGTGATGTACCAGCCCCAACGCCCGATACCGGTCTCGGAGGCGGCGAAGGTGTGTTCGTCGCCGCGGTCACCGTTGGTGCGGATGCACAGATCGCCTTCGAGATGCGTCATATGCATGTCGGGGATGCGACCGCTGTTGTCGGCGAAGTCCTCGAGGATCAGACAGCGCAGCATGCCGTGGCAGTCGGTCAGCCGGGGCCCCTGGAAGGGCTCGCCGGTGCCGGTGATCTCGCGCCGGAACATCGCCGTGAAGTAACCCCAGCCGGCCTCGGGCTCGCCGTCGACCGAGCAGTGCGTGACCCGCACCGAGATCGGTTGCGCGCCGCGATTCTCGATCTCGACGTTCGCGATCTCGGCGAACGGCATCGGGAACCAGCAAGTGATCCGATTGCTGCCGTCGTTGTCGAGCAGCAGGCTGTGAACCGGGAACGACGCCGGCGGCTCGGGCATGCCGCCGAGATGGCGCAGCGGCACCTCGACCTGCGGACGCGCGGCGTTGTCCCACGTGAACCGGGCCCACAGGTCGACCCAGTCCGACGGATGCCGCACCTCGAACGTCAGTTCGAGCACGGTCGATGGCCCGTGCAGGATGACGCCGTCGCGACCGTTGTTGGCGCCGACGTTCAAAGTCGTGATCACCGGCACCCGCGGCAGCCGATGCGGCCACGCGCCAGGGTGGTTCGCGATCCTCTCCCACTCCGCCTTGTCGGGCAGCGGCAGCTCACCCTCGGGTGAGGCCAGCGTCGCGGCGACACGATGGAAGCGGGCCGAGTTGGTGTAGGCGTCGTCGTCGAGCGCCAGCTTGAAGCTGTCCTGCCAACGGATCTGGGCGTGCGTCAGGTGGCCACCGGAGCGGCTGCGCGTGAACGGGCCATCGAACGGCGGCACCTGCCGGATGCGCGCGCCGGGGTTGCGGAAGTAGTCCTCCAGCGGCATGTCGTGGGCCACGGCGCCGTCGACCCACATGCGCGTGCGGTTGTTCTCGCCCGGCAGATAGGCGAGGCCGTAGCAATCGCGCCAGAAGTTGCGGAAGAACAGACCGAGCACTCCCTGCTGACCCTCGAAATGCGCCAGCACGCTGACCGGCGTGCCGTTCTCCGAATAGGAATAGGCCTCGGAGTGGTTGATGCCGCTGAAGCCGTCGTCATTGCCCTGATTCGCGGCGGTCTCGCGATCATCGGGGTCGTAGCTCGCCTTCACCAGGGTGCGGACGCGGCTCGGGAAGACCTTGTAGAACCGGGCGCTGTCCTGTGCCGCCACCGTGCCGACGACGGAGAGGGCACCGAAGAGCAGCGCCAGCGAGGTCAGCGCCTTCGCGGTCAGAGGCCCTTTCAGGGCAGACGGGAACTTGAGCAGGAGCCGGTACTCCATCATGGATGTCGAGTCTGGAGCTGCGTGTCAGCGGAGAGAGGTGCCGCCGAAGTCTATCGCACTACGCACACTGGCATAGACCCGGCCGAGGTAGAAAACCGACAGGCCGGAGGGCCCGGACGCCGAAGAAGGTTGCGCTGCCCGGATCGCCGCGCCCATGGCCTCGACCACACCGCCTATGCTGCTCGCAATCGTCCATGGCGTCGGGCCGTGCACGATTGCGGCCCTGCGTGTAGCAGCGGGCCTTCCCGAGGCTGCGGCCGCGATCCCCATGCCCGCCGGCGACACCGACTGGCAGCACTTCTTCGGTGACGATGGCGATGCAACGCCGTGGCTGCGAGACGTCGGGGTGGCGGTCGACCGCAGCAACCTCGTGCTCCGCCCTGCGCACTGGTCCGATGCCGACGCCATCGCCGGCATCGATCGGCGTCCGACCGGGCCGGCCCAGGTCACCATCCTCGAGCTCCGGGCCGTGCTCGAGTCGTGCCGGAGGTCCGGCCCCGCGGCGCTGCCCGCTGCGATCGGGCACGCCGCCGATCGGCTGCGCCACATCGCTGACCGATTGCGCGCCGGCGACCCCTGCGAGATCTGGCTGCTCGGCCTCGGCGAACTCGAACCCGTCTCGCGTAGCTTCGACTTCGACCGCGAATGGAGACGAGGTCTGCCACCGCCTCTCGGCGACGAACTGTCGACCATCATCGCTCCCGCCGTGGTGACGATCGGCACGACGAGCCTCGAGGCCACCGAACGGGCTCGCGCCACCCTGGCGTCGCCCCCGTTCCGAGGCAAGGGAACGGGCGTGGTCATGAATCCGTTCCGGCTCGAGTTCCGCGCAAGCCACGGCCTCGCCTTCGGCGCGCGCCGCCAACCCATGCGCGCGGCGCACCGCGAAGAAGCGACCACGGTCGCAGTGCTGCCACGACCGACACGCGAACCGGCACTGCCGCTGGACCTGCGCGGGTTCGTGGCTCGGTTCTGGCTGCGGGCGTCGGGCCACGGCCTCGACCTCGATGTGCCGCGCGGCGCGCCGACCACGGCGACCAGCACGGACCTCGAGTCGGTACCGAGCCTCGTCGAGCATGCCGTCGACGACGCCATCGCGGTCCCGGGCGAACCCGGCCCGAGGTTACCGGGTGCGCGCTGACGGGCGCCGCTTCGTCCGGCTTCGCGCCGCCCTCGCCGGTGGCCGCGGCAGGTCCGGAGAGCGATCGCCGGGCAGCCGATAGCGCTCGAGGATCCGCGCGTGCGCGGCGCGGGCGCCATCCGCCGGCAACAGCACCGAAGCGCCGCTGGACAGCTTGAGCACGAGCCGGTCGGGGCAGCGGTCCACCAGTCCGACGAACTCGGCCATGTCCGCCGGCCGCACGCCGTTGCACTCGACGACGACATCGTTGACGAACGGCTCGTAGCCGACGTTGACGGCGTCGGCCAGCACCTGCGCCAGCACGATGATCTCCTGTCGATCGGGGCGCCGCTCGCCTGAGTAGTAGAGGTTGAGCAGCTCCTTCGGGGCCTTGTCCCACCAGTTGTCGCCCCAGATACGCAGCAGCTCGGCGGTGAGGCGTTGGAAGACGAGACCGCCGAACACGAACCAGGTCGGCATCCTCTCGAACTCGATGCGCGGCACCAACCAGCACATCGGCGCCATCGTCAGGACGAGGTCGAGTCGCCGGCCCTTGCGCAGGACCCTGGCCTTGACGCGATCGCCGACATGGTGGTCGCCGGTGACGACATCGAACTGACAGCGGAACCTGCCTCGGTACTGGACGGTGCCGTTGTTCGCGATCCGCATGCCATCGAGCGACATCAGGACGTCGCCGGGTTCGATCTCGTTCCAGGCGCTCGAACCGTACTGCACCGCCGTGATCAACACGCCCGAGTCGCGCCCCTTCATGCCGAGCCATTCGCGCAACGCCGGATTCTCGAGCGGCTGCGTCGTGATGCCGAGGCCGGGCACGTGGGGCTCGGCCTCACCGCTGCGGGCCACGTCGAGGAACCGGCGGATGATCGGTGCCGGGACCATCTCGCCGATGTTCTCGGCGTCGGGAATGGCCTGGATGGCGATGCCGACGACCTTGTTGCGCGCGAACACCGGTCCGCCGCTGTTGCCGGAGTTGATGGCCGCGTCGACGGTGACCGCCAGCAGGTGTCGCTGGCTGTGCTCGTAGCGTTGCACCTCGATGCGCGACACGACGCCTTCGGTGATCGAGACCTCCTCGCCACCGATCGGATAGCCGATGACCTGCACCGCGTCGCGCAGGTGAGGCAGCTCGCCGATCCTGGCAGCGGTGATGCCCCGCGTGAACCCCGGCTCCTCGACCCGTAGCAGCGCCAGGTCGGCGTCGTGACAAACTGAGACGACCGCGGCGGTGACCTTGCCCGGATCGCTGGGCTTCTGCACCTGCACGAAGGTGGCGTTGGCGACGACGTGGGCGCCGGTCAGGATCTCGCGCGGCCCGACCACCACGCCCGAGCCGGTGCTGCCGCGCGGGGCCAGGCTCTGCCACGGGCACTCGTGATCCTGGTCCTGGTAGGTGCTGTAGACGCGAACGACTTGCGAATGGGCCATCGGGGGCGGCCATGGAACCGGCGCGGACCGCGGCTGGCCAGCGCGAACCGGCCGCGACCGGCTCTTTCTCGCGGTGCGGGGGGTTTTCTGCCCCGAACGATCGGCCTCGATCCACCTGCGATGTGGGCACACCGCACGACGACTACTTCCATTTCACGATGCAGGATCCGCGCCTGGCGGCGGCGTGGCTGCGATCCGCACTGCCGCGACGACTGCTCCGCGCCATCGACTGGTCGAGCCTGACGCGCGCGCCGGAGAAGCTGCGCGGCGACTCACTTCGCCATCGCATCACCGACCTGCTGTTCACCGCCAGGCTCCGCGACGGCAGCGGCACGGTATGGATCGTGATCGAGCACAAGAGCGGCGACGACAATGTCGAGGCCCAGATCGGTTGCTACGTGGCATACCTGATCAACCTCCCACCCGACGCCGACTGCATTCCACCGATTCCCGTCGTGGCGGTTCTGTTCCACCATGGCAGGAGCCCCTCGCCCCGACACCGCACCAAGACCGGCGCCTCCCTCTTCTACCGGTTCCGCGCCCGGATGCTGCGCCGGCTGGTCCTTCACCGCGACGACGTCAGCCGCAGTCCGGAGGCCGAGCTGCGCGACGTGAACCTGCCGGCGCAGGTTCAGCTGTTGCGCCTCGGCCTGCGCTTCCTGCGCGACTTCGCGGTCGATCAGGTGCTCTTGGCACTCGACCGCTGGGCCGACCTGCTGCGCGCGGTCGATCGGGAACCGAAGCGACCGGGGCGCGACCCCATGGCCGCCTTCTGGGTGTATTGTCTCGAGGTCACCGACGTCGCGGCCGAACACCTACAGGGCGCCCTCGAACGCATTCTCGAACGACCGGAAACTGACATCATGGGAACACTGCAGAAGACGGAGCAGCGCGGCTTCGAACGCGGCCTGGCCGAAGGCAAGCTCGAGGGACTGGCCGAAGGCAAGCTCGAGGGCAAGGCCGAAGGCAAGCTCGAGGGCGAGACCCGAGGCCGGGTCGCGACCCTGATCCGCCTGCTCGAGCGCCGGTTCGGCAGCCTCCCGGACCATGTCTCGGCGCGGCTCGCCGCGGGCTCGATCGCCGATCTGGACCGATGGGCAGACCGGGTCCTCGATGTGCCTCGGCTCGATCTGCTGTTCGCCGACTGATCCGTTCTGAGCCCCCGGACACCGCAACGCGGCACCGCGTCGACGAAGAAGCGCAGGCATCGGGCGACTGCCCGACTACAGGAACCAGTCGCCGGCCTCGTCGGCCGGGGCTTCCTCGGGCAACTCCACCGTCGATTCGACCAGCGCTTCGAGCCACCGGTTGGTGCCGTTGTACAGGCAGGTCACCTCGCGACACTCACGACTCGAATCGAACGACCCGAGGATCCTCGCGGTCGCCTTCTGCGCCTGATCCGGTGTGCGCCACAGATCCTTGTCGCCGAGCCGCGCCTTGTCGACGCCGCGGTGCGCCGGACAGTTGTAGGTGCCTAGCGGCGTGACGACCTGCCGCAGCATCTGCATGTGACAGACGCGCGGTTGGCTGGTGTAGTCGTGCCAGTTGCCCGCCATCAGCACCCGCAGATTGGTGCTGGCGAGCACGCGGAATCGCGGTGAGGCTGCGGCGCGCGCGGCCTCGAGACCGGCGGCGATCCGCGCCACCACGGCCTGCAGCTCGGCCTCGCTCTTCGCCGGATCCATCACCTCGGCGCCGTCGTCTTGACGTTCGAGGAACGGCTTGAACGAGATGTAGTCGAA
>JAGQRA010000291.1 GCA_020425885.1 Planctomycetota bacterium
ACCGCGATTCCCCAGCACCACCGCGGCGTTGCGTCGCAGGCCGGAGCGCGACGCACGTCGCATCGCGGTTCCGGTGAACTCGGACTCGTAGCGGGCCTGGTCCATCGCCAGGACATCGACGAGGGTCCAGGTTTCGACGATGCGATGCGGCTGCAGCTCGACCGGGCGATCCGCGCCCACGTCGGACGCCCGTCGGCTCTTCGAGGTGAACGGGCAGACCTCGAGGCAGACATCGCAACCGAACAGCCACTCCCCTTGCGGTGCGCGCAGCTCGGCCGGGATGAAGCCGCGGTGCTCGATCGTCGTGTAGCTCAGGCAGCGGCGGGCATCGACCTCGAACGGGGAGGTGATCGCCTGCGTCGGGCACGCATCGAGGCATGCCGTGCAGGAGCCACACGACCCAGGTGCCGGCTCATCCGGTGGCAGCTCCATGCCGGTCAGCAACTCGGCAAGTTGCAGATAGGGACCATGGGTCGGCGAGATCACCATCGCGCTCTTGGCGAGGAAGCCGATGCCGGCCCGGATCGCGATTGCGCGCTCGAGCACGGGTACCGCGTCGGCGCCGCCGTTCATCGAGCCGTAGGGGACGCCGCGACTCTCGAGGCGCCGCCGCAGCCGGAAGACGCGTTCGCGCAGCCAGCGGTGGTAGTCGCGTCCCGTCGCATAGCGGGCGACGCGACCGCCGCCGGGCAGCTCGCCGGCCGGACCGCCGTAGTCGACTGCCAGGGCGATCGACGAGCGTACGCCGGCGCGCCAACTCGTCGGATCGAGGATCCGTTCGCGGTTCGCCTCGAGATACGACATCTCGCCATGGCGACCGGCCTCGAGCCAACGCAGGAAGCGGCTACCATGTTCGCCTGGCCCCGCGGGGCCGAAGCGGACCAGCTCGAATCCGGTCTCGAGTGCGATTCCTCGGATCTCGTCCGGAGTCAGGGGGAGGGCGGCCACGGCGCGGCGATCCTACATCCTGGCAGCGGGCGCGGCTCAAGCCTGGTGGCGCCGTGTGTCGATGTCATCGGCATGTCGATCGTGCGCACCGATGTCCAGAGCCCTGTGGCCTCCGAGAACGACGCCAAGTACGTGTTGCCGAACCCGGGGCGTCCGGTCTCAGGCCTGGTGCTGCCGGCCTCGAGGTCGAAGGGACCGCGCTACCGGGAATCCGAGGTCGCCCGTTCGATCGGTCAGCGAGCCGTGGCGTTGCTCGAGTGTCAAGCGCGACTGCTCGATGAGCTTCGCGGCAGCCTGCAGGAGTTCGAATCGGATCTCGGTGAGGCGACCCGCGCACGGTTGCAGGCCAAGGCGCGGGTGGCGGTGTCCGTTCTCGAATGGTGCGATGCCGTTCAGGCCGACCTGCAACAGGAGGCGAGTTGGGCGGCGAATGGTCTGCAGCCGGTCGATCTGATGAGCTTCTGCCGCGACCAGGCCGGGATCGCTGCCGCCGACGGCGTCGCCGTGAACGTGATCGGCGAACGGAATCTGCCATGGTGGGGTGACGCTGCGCGCCTCGGCACGACCTTGGCGGCGGCCATCACCCTGGTGCGGTCGAGGGCAGGATCCAGCGAAGCCGTCGTGCTCGAAATCCGTGGCGACCGCGATACCGCCAGCCTGCGTGTGGCGGGCATCGGCGAAACGGCTGAGATCCGCGATCCCGCCATCGTCGAGGACTTCCGAGCCAATGCGGAGCTGCTCGGCTGCAAGGTCGTGCCTGATGACCTCGGCCCTGGCAGTAACGGGCTGATCCTGATGCTGCCGTCAGCCTGAGAGTAGCCCGCCGGGCTCTGGACCCGGTGTCAACCCCCTGGAGCGGTCGGGCGCCCGTACCCCCGGCCGCCGCGAGATGTACCAGGGTCGTTACTTTCTCGTTTCGACGGGCTATGGCATGATGAGGCACGTCCTAGGATGTGGCCGCAGCACTTCCGCTGGCCACGACCAACCCTATCCCCCGTCATGTCGCACCTCATGAGCAGCGAAGAAGAGCGCCGGGCTCTCGCCGGTCGGCTGCTCGAGCTGTGGGAGCTGACGGGTGACTCGGCCCTGCACACGCTTGCCGCCGGGCGGGCTCCTCATACCGGGGCGGCGCTGACCAACGATCAACTGTTCATCGATTGGGTAAGCACGAGCCTGATGGATAATTACAAGAACACGGGCGAAGCGGCCGTGTTCGCGTTGCTGTTCGAGTTGAACAGTGCCTCGTTCATGCAGGCGATCCAGTCGAAGTTGAGGCGCACGTTCCACCGGATCGATGCCCGCGACGTGTTGCAGGAGGTCTTCCTCAACATCTACCGATACCCGCACCGGTTCCAACCGGACCGAGCCGACGCGTTTCGCGGCTGGGGGCATCGCATCGCCCGCAACACGCTGCTCAAGTTCCTGAAGGGCGAAGGTCGACTCTCGCACTTCCATGGTCTCGACGAAGAGCAGATGCAGCCCGAGGATCCGCGGATCAGGCGTCCGGATCGTGTGGCTCTCGAGGCGGAGAGTGCTGGCGTCGTCAACTGCGCCTACATTCTCTACCTGCAACTCTACCTGATGCATTTCCGACGACTCTCCGCGCGCGAGCAGAGAGCCCTGTCGTTGGTCGAGGTCGAAGGCG
>JAGQRA010000292.1 GCA_020425885.1 Planctomycetota bacterium
CGCTGCGCTGGCCGGCCGCGCACGGCGAGGGCCGCCTCGTCGCCCGCGATCCCGCCCTGCAGCAGATGTTGGTCGACGAGGGTTTCGCCGCGCTGCGCTACGTCGACCAGGACGGCCAGCCGACCGAGCGCTACCCGCACAACCCGAACGGCGCCCCGCTCGGCATCGCCGGCCTGACCGACACGTCCGGCCGCGTGCTCGGCATGATGCCGCACCCCGACCGCGCCTACCTGCCGACCCACATGCCCGACTGGCGCCGCACCGTGCTCGACACCGGGGCCTTGCCCGCCGAAGGTGACGGCATGGTCGTGTTCCGCGAGATGGTCAAGGCCGCGACCAGGAACTGAGGTGGCCGGCGCCGACTTCCAGTTCGCGCAGTGGGGCCGCGCCTCGCGCGATCCAGGTGAGCGCAAGTTCCTCGCCGGTCCGCGCAGCCGACTCGGCGAGCTCGCGCGCACGCTGCGCATCCTCGGCGAGTTCATCAAGGGTTTCCGCGCGCTGCACTTCCTGCCCCCGAGCGTGACCGTGTTCGGCTCGGCCCGTTTCGACGAGAACAACCGCTGGTACCTGCTCGCGCGCGAGGTCGCGGCCGAGCTGGCGCGGGCCGACTTCACGATCATGACCGGCGGCGGCCCCGGCATCATGGAGGCGGCCAACCGCGGCGCCCGCGACGCCGGCGGCCTGTCGGTCGGCTGCAACATCACCCTGCCGCACGAGCAGTCGCACAATCCGTATCTCGATCGCTTCGTCGAGTTCCGCTACTTCTTCGTGCGCAAGGTGATGCTGGTCAAATACAGCTGCGCCTTCGTCGTGATGCCCGGCGGCTTCGGCACCATGGACGAGCTGTTCGAGGCCTCGACCCTGATCCAGACCGGCAAGATCGAGAACTTCCCGCTGGTCCTGATGGGCGTCGAGTACTGGCAGCCGATGCTCGACTTCCTGCGCCGGTCGATGGTCGGCGAGGGCACCATCGATGCCGCCGACGTCGACCGCATCCTCGTCACCGACGACGTCGCCACCGCCGTCGAGCACATCCGGAACGGCACCGCGAGTCAGTTCGCCTGCGAACCCCGGCGGCCGCGCAAGGCCCGGGCCCTGCTCGGCGAGCGCCAGACGAAGAAGGCTCCGGCGCGCGACTGAAGGCGAACGGGACGGCGTGGACATCGGGTAGAGTCCGGCGGTCCATGGCTCGCCGACCGGTTCCAGCAAGGCGCAAACTGGCCTACGCGGTCGCCGCGACTTTCGCGTTCTTCGCCATCGCCGAGGTCGCCAGCCGCGTATTCGTCGCGGCGAGCTCGAGCCCGCGCTGGCACCACCTCGAGAAGCTCGTCGATACGATCGGCTTCCCGGAGCTCAACACGATCCTCGAGCCTGACCCCGATCGATTCTGGCGTCTCGCCGCGAACGTCGAACCGCGTCGGCTCACGGGTGAGGTCGCCGACTCGGGCCCGCTCTCGTTTCGCGTGTCGACCGACGCCGACGGCCACCGCCGGACGCCTGCCGTACCGGAAGCCGTGCGCACCGTGCTGTTCCTCGGCGACTCGTGCACCTTCGGCATCGGCGTCGACGACGAGCAGGCGTTCGCGGCGTTGCTCCAGGGACGATTGCCCGGCACGCGCAGCATCAACGCCGGCGTGCCCGGCTACTCCTCCTTCCAGGGCCTCGCGCTGCTGCGGTCGATGCCCGCCTTGCCGGCGCCGGCCGCCACGGTCGTGTCGTTCCAGTTCAACGACGACGCGCACTGGGACGATCGCAGCGACCTCGAGCACGCCGCGGCGTTGCGCGGCATCGTGCCCGCGCTCACGCGCCACAGCCGGTTCGTCGGCCTGCTCGCGACGCTGCTCGCGGCCGAGCCCGAACGGCGACCCGAAGAACCGCAGTTGCGACGAACGCGGTTGAGCGACGCCGAATACGAGGCCCAGGTCCGCGCGATCGTCGCGCTCTGCCGGGAGCGCGGCAGCATTCCCGTGTTGATGATCTGGCCGACGCGCGCGCAGGTCACATACGGGGAGCGCATCGCGAAACAGGAGATGATGCGCCGCGTCGCCCTGGAGCTCGACGTAGCGCTCGTCGATCTCGTGCCGATCTTCTGCGCCGCGGCCCGCGCCGGCCGGCCGCTGCATATCGATGTCGTGCACTGCAACCGCGAGGGCCACGAGGCCGTCGCGCGCGCGCTCGCGCCCGTGCTGCAGGAGGTCATGCGGTGATAGGGTCGCGACCGGAGCACCCCTGAAGACCGGCATCTTCGCATCGTCCTCGCCCTCGCCGCTCAAGGTCGTCGCCGTCGTCCACGTCGCCATCGGCGCGACGGCGATGATCGTGCTGCCATCCGTCCTCTGACGGCGCGCTGCCCCGAGTCACCACCGTGCCGCGGATCGCCGTCACCGGCGGCGCGTGTATTCGATCCGCAGGTGTCGCATCTCCTTGCCGTCGGGGCCGGCGCCGTACATCTCCCAGGCGAAGTGGTCGGCGTCGCCGAACAGCGTCACGCTGCGGCACGGCTCGAGCTTGCCGCTCATGCCGAGGCACTCGCCGGTCATCTCGATCTCGTTCGCCTTCTTGTCGTAGGTCCCGGTCAGCGTCATCGGTGATGGCGTCATCGAGTCGACCCACGACGACACATAGCGCTTGCGCAGCGGGCAGTAGCTGTTGATGCCGTGGCCCGTGAACTTCATCCCCATGACCTGGCCCTCGAACTCGTCGACGGCGTGGAAGCCGCCGAGGTCGCGCGTGACCATCGTCGCCTTGTCGCGCTGGGGTGTGCCGTCGGGGCCTTCACTGATGACGACCGCGTCCCAGGTGCCGACGTGCGCGATGAGCCGCGCATGCTCCGGGCCAGGCTTCGGCATCCCATCCTGCGGGTCCTGGGCGCCCGGGCCAAAGGTCAACGGCAGCAGCGGGAGCACCAACAGCAGCATGAATCTCATGCCCCGAGCATCTGCGGTCTTCGGCCCGGCGGCAACAGCGCCGTCGCGATTGCCGATTGGTCGAAGCACGCCGCGCCGCGGCCTCGCATCCGGGTATCCGGGCGCGGGCTGGACCGCCCGGGTGCTTCGTGCAATCGTGCCGCGACATGGTCGACACCGATGCGCGTCCTGGAACATCGACGCTCCGGTCCAGGATCGGGTTCGTCGCCGGCCTGGTCGCGTTCGTCGTCGTGCTGCTGTGCCCCGCGCCCGCGGCGCTCACGCCGGCGGCGTGGCGAACGGCGGCCGTCGTCGTGCTGATGGCGGTGCTGTGGACGACCGAGGCGATCCCGATCAGCGCCACGGCGCTGCTGCCGCTGGTGCTGTTCCCCACGCTCGGCATCCTCGAGATGAAGCAGGCGGCCGAACCGTACGCCAACGACATCGTCTTCCTGTCGATGGGCGGCTTCCTGATCGCGGTCGCCATGGAGCGTTCGGGCCTCCACCGCCGCATCGCGCTGGCCATCGTCGCTGCCGTCGGCACCAAACCGCGGCGACTCGTGCTCGGCTTCATGATCGCCTCGGCGTTCCTGTCGATGTGGATCTCGAACACGGCGACGACGGCGATGATGTATCCGATCGGCATGGCGATCGCGCTGCTGTTCCGGCCGCAGGACCAGCAGGGGCCGTTCGAGCTCGGCATCTGCCTGATGCTCGGCATCGCCTACGC
>JAGQRA010000293.1 GCA_020425885.1 Planctomycetota bacterium
CCGTTGACACGCAACAGACCGTCGGGTTGCCCGGCCTTGGTGAAGAAGCCGCCGTTGATCGCCGCCATGGCACCGCCGCGTTGCGCCAGCAGGGTCGTCGGTTCGAGCGCCTGCTCCTCGCCGCCTGCGCGTGCGAGCTCGAAGCGCACGCCCTCGACGCCGGGATCGACGCCCAGCACGGCCAGCCACTGCGGCCGCCCGCCGGCGTCGGTCACCGCGCCCGAGCGCAGCTCGACGCCGCGGGCAACGGCCTGCGCGGCGCCGAGCCGATCGGGGTCGATCTGCGCCGCGACCGGCGCCGCGAACAGCGCGACAAGGAGAAGACGGCGGCGAGGTGTGAGCATCGGTGACTTGGCACCGCGCGTCAGCGCGGCTGGCAGTGGGCGCGACAGTCTACGGTCGCCATCGGCGGCGATCAGCCCCGCTGCAGTGCCGTGTCGCAGCCGGCAGCTGCCCTGTCATCGCCCCGGCCGCTCCGACCCGCTCACTTCCAGTCCGGGAACAGCTCGGTCAGTGCGCGCGCCAGATCCGGTTCCTGGTCCTCCCCGCCATGCGGAATCGTCCACTCCGTGCGGCAGCTGCGCCAGCCGATCCCCCAAGCCGTCGCCGGGTCGCGTTCGTTCTCGATGTCCTCGATGTCTTCCGGGCAATCGCGGAACAGGCAACCATCGAAGGCGACGTTGCCGTGGCGCCGCGTCACGGGGTAGCCGAGGCGTTCGAAGGTGCAGTCTTCGAAACGGACGAGCTGCAGGAACCGGTCGATGTGGCCGTTGCCGGGCGATCTGCCGTAGCCGCCGGCGAACACGCAGCGCACCGCGTAGAAGGCGCCCCCCTCGTTCGCGGCGACGACGTAGCAGCCGCCGTGGCCGGCGTCGAAGCGGACGAAACGGACGTCCTCCGCGAACAGGCTCGCCTTGGCCTCACGCAGATCGAACGCGCCGTTGTTGCCACAGTCGATCGTGCAGCCGCGCAGATGCAGGTTGTAGAGAATGCCGGGCGTCGAGAAGTCGGACAGCGCGATCAGCGTCCGGTCCATGCCGGCACCGCGGATCGTGATGTCGCGCGGGGTGTCGCCGCCTTCGCCTTCGAGCGCGGCCCACGAGACCCTGTGGATGCCGGGACCGAATGCGAGGACCGTGCCGTCGGCGAGGCGTTCGGACCGCGCCAGCCGAATCGGGCCATCGAGCTGCGGGCCGGTCACGCGGTGCGCGAACAGGCGGCGAAGCGCCTCCGGGTCGTGGCGCAGCGCGACCAGGTCCCTGGCCCGTTCGGGATCGTCGAGGAACGTCATGATGTCGTCGCGCTCGCGGATCTCGGCCTTGCGCGAGTTCTCGGCGGCGTCGCGGCCGTCGCCCAGTCCCAGTCCGTCGGCAACCATGGCGACCATCTGCTGCGCCCGTTCCCAGGCGATGTCGACGCGCTCCGCGGTGGGGGCGCGACCGGCGGCGGTGGCGAACGCGGCGCGATAGGCGGCGTCGAACTCGGCGCGGGTCAGCACGATCGCCGGGTCGTCGCGCACGACTGCGCTGCGAGCCGGATTCGCGGCGGACTCCAGCCCCTGCATCGAGGTCGGCTCGCCCGCATGGGCCGGCGCGGCGGCCATCGGCCTCCCGCTCTCGGTCACGCGGCCACCACGATCCGGTGCGGCAGGCTCTGGCGCGTGCGCGGGCAGCGACGGCTCGGCCGTCGAGAACATGCCCA
>JAGQRA010000294.1 GCA_020425885.1 Planctomycetota bacterium
CCTCGGCGGCGGCGCGGGCCTCGGCCTGCGGTGAATCGAAGCCGTCACCGCGCAGCAGGATGTCGAGCAGCGCGCTGGCGAACGGTTCGCCGTGGCCGAGATCGCGGTCGGCCTCACCGCCGAGCAGCAGCGGCGCGTCGCGGTCCTGCAGCCAGCGCTCCATGGTGTGATCGCACAATCGCCGTCGCCCGCTGCCCTGCGGGCCGGTGATCCTGATGATCGAGCCGCGACCGCCGCGGGCCTGCTCCAGGGCGGCATCGAGGCGCGCGACCTCGGCGCTGCGGCCGCAGAACGGCGTCTCCGCCGGCCGTCGCATTCGCAGCAGGCGGCGCCGGCTGGCCCGCACCGGTTCGCTGCCTTCGAGCCGCTGCCAGTAGTCGGATTGCTCGCCCTGTTCGAGGATGTGGTGCAGCTCGGTGGCGTCGCGCACGCGACGGTCGGGGTCCTTCTGCAGCAGGTCGAGCAGCAGCTGGGACAGGAAGGGCGACAGTCCGGGTCGCAGGTGCGACGGCGGTGGCGGCGCGCGATGCAGGTGGGCGTCGATCATCTCGTCGGCGGCCTTGACGTCGGCGAACGGATGGCGGCCGGTCAGCAGCTCGTAGAGCACGACGCCGAGCGAGTAGAGATCGCTGCGCGGGCCGCTGCGTCCGCCGCGCAACGACTCGGGCGCGGCATAGGCGACACTGCCGGCCAGGCCCCAGCCCGACGACAACCCGGGGGACGTTCCAGGCGGCGCTCCCCAGCCGGCGCCACCGGCACCGAACGGTCGCACCAGTCCCAGGTCGACGATCTTGAGCTGGCGCTCGGCGGTCAGGATCAGGTTCTCCGGCTTGATGTCGCGATGGACCAGGCCGCGGCGGTGCAGCGCGCGCAGGCCCGACGCGGCGTCGGCGCCGATGCGTCGCGCGAGGTCTTCGACCGGCCGGTCACTCTCGTCGAAGAACTGGCGCAGCGTCCTGCCATCGACGAACTGCATGACGAGGAAGGTCACCGGCTGCCCGGCGACCGTGGCGGTCTCGACGCCGTGGATCGCCGCGAGGTTGTCGTGCCGCAGCTTCCGCCCGAATTCGCCTTCGGCATGGAAGCGCTCCACCGCCTTCTCGTCGGCGAGCAGGTCGGGGCGCAGGAACTTGATCGCGACCTCGGCACCGGTCGGCAGGTCGCGATAGGGTTCGAGCAGGACGGCGCGGTGGACCGTGCCCGACGAGCCGCTGCCGAGCTCGGCGACCAGCTCGAAGCGTCCCCGGACCGCGGCGGCATAGCCCTCGGTGACCTGGCTGCGCACCGTTGCGTTCGGGCTCGGGGTCTGCGACTCTTCGCTCACCGGCGCTTTGTAGCAAAGGCCAGCCAACGATCCATGCCGATCCGCCTACACAACTCCCTGAGCAGGAAGCTCGAAGAACTCAGACCGCTCGTGCCTGGCCGGGTGACGATGTACCACTGCGGTCCGACGGTCTACTCGTCGCCGCACATCGGCAACTTCCGCAGCTTCCTGTTCGCCGACGTGCTGCGTCGGTTCGTCGAGGATCAGGGCCTCGAGGTCGTGCAGGTGATGAACATCACCGACGTCGGTCACCTGACGCTGGACGACATCGAAGGCGGTGAGGACAAGCTCGAGGCGATGTCGAGGAAGACCGGGCGCACGGCCTGGGACATCGCGCGCGAGTACGAGCAGGAGTTCAGGGACTGCCAGCGGCAGCTGCATGTTCGCCTGCCGCATCACATGCCGCGCGCGACCGACTTCATCGCGCAGATGGGAACGATCATCGGCGACCTGCTCGACAAGGGCTATGCCTACCAGGTGGGCGGCAACGTCTACTTCGAGATCGCCAGGTTCCCGAGCTACGGCAAGCTGTCGGGCAAGGTCCTCGACGAGCTCGAGGAGGGCGCGCGCGTCGAGGTCAACACCGACAAGAAGGACCCGCGCGACTTCGCCTTGTGGAAGGTCGACGACCAGCACCAGATGCAATGGGACGCGCCGTTCGCCGGCGGGGCGCGCGGCTTCCCGGGCTGGCACATCGAGTGCTCGGCGATGTCGGCGCACTACCTCGGCGATCGGATCGACATCCACACCGGCGGCGAGGACAACATCTTCCCGCATCACGAGTGCGAGATCGCGCAGAGCGAGGCCCACACCGGGCACCCGTTCGTGTCGATCTGGATGCACGCCCGCCACCTGCTCGTCGACAACACCAAGATGAGCAAGAGCCTCGGCAACTTCTTCACCGTCGCCGACATCCTCGCCAAGGGTTACACCGGACTCGAGCTGCGCTACGCGCTGATCCGCGTCCAGTACCGGCAGTCGTTGAACTTCACGCTGAAGGGACTCGACGAGGCCCGGGCCGCGATCGCGCGCGTGCAGCAGGCGCGGGCCAGGCTGGTGCGTATCCGCGACGGCGTCGAGGTCGGCGGAGGCGACGATCTCGGCACCGCGGTGGCGACGGCGAACGCGGCGTTCACGGCGGCGATGAGCGAGGATCTCAACGTTTCCGAGGCGCTGGCGGCGGTGTTCGACTTCGTCGCGGCCTGCAACAAGGCGCCGGTCTCGGTGGCCGGAGCCGCCGCCGGTCTGGACGCGTTCGCACGCTTCCAGGACGTGCTCGGCTGCTTCGGCGAGGCGCCGGTGGCGGACGCGACGGCCGACGCGCCTGCGGAGCTGCTGCTGCTGCTGGCGCAACGGACGGCGGCGAAGGCGAACAAGGACTGGGCGGCCGCGGACCGGCTGCGCGATCAGATCACGGCCGCCGGCTGGAAGATCGTCGATGCCAAGGAAGGCGCGCGGTTGGAGAAGGTGTAGGCGGTGAGGCCCGGGCGGAGGATGCGGTGACCGCGATCGGGGCCCGGTTCCTGCTCCTGGCCGCGGCGCTCATGCCGGTCGGATGCCGGGTGTCGAACGAACTCCGCAACGCGGCCATCGAGGCGAGCTGCCGCGAGCACCTCGAATCGACCCGCGCGTCACGCGACCTCAGCGGCATCTCCGCCGCCGTCGTCCTGCCCGATGGCGAGGTCGTGGCCGTCGCCGTCGGTCATGATGCCGCCGGCGCGGTGTTGACCCCGGCCAGCAAGCTGATGTCGGGCAGCATCGGCAAGACCTACTGCGCCGCGGTCGCGTTGCAGCTGGTCGGCGAGGGTCGCCTCGCGCTCGACGGCCGGGTCGCCGACGTGCTCGGCGATCGCGACTGGTATGCGCGGATCCCGAACGCGGCGACCATCACGTTGCGCAACCTGCTCGACCACAGCGCCGGCATTCGCGAGCACGTCTGGCACCCCGAGTTCCAGCGCGCCGTCGTCGCCGCCGGTGATCGCGCCATGTCGCCCGTGGAGTGCCTCGCCTTCGTGCTCGACGAGCGGCCGCTGTTCGCCGCCGGCGAGGGCTTCGCCTACGCCGACACCAACTACCTGCTCGCCGGTCTCTGCGTCGAGAAGGTCACGGGCGAGCCGTTCGCCAAGGTGCTGCGGGCGCGCGTGCTCG
>JAGQRA010000036.1 GCA_020425885.1 Planctomycetota bacterium
CTTCGGCAACCGGCGTTGCTCTTCGAGGTAGAGCAAGGCGTCGTAGACGGCGACGGCGGCGCCGTTGATCGCCGTGGTCCTCGTGCCGCCGTCGGCGCTGATTACGTCGCAGTCGATCCACAACGTCAGCTCGGGCAGCGCCGCGAGGTCGACCGCGGCGCGCATGGCGCGGCCGACGAGCCGTTGGATCTCGAGGCTGCGGCCATCGGTCGGGCGGCCGGTGCGACCGTCGCGCGGCTTGCGCGGTTGACCGGCGCCGGGGAGCATCGCGTACTCGGCGGTGAGCCAGCCGCCGGCCCGGCGGTTCGCCATCCACATCGGCACCTGGTCCTGGACCGACACCGTGCACAGCACGCGGGTCTTGCCGCATTCGACGAAGACCGATCCCGGCAGATCGGTGAAGGAGCGGGTGAAACGGATCGGCCGGGTCTGTTCCGGGGAGCGGTTGTCTTTGCGAGCCAGGGTTCTGTCCTCGACTTGGGGGGGCTGTTCGGCCCCACAGGCTAGCCGGCGTCCAGGACCGAGGCGAGCGCGCGCCTGAGCTCGTGGACGCTGAACGGCTTCTCGATGCAGCGCAGGTCGGGCCATTGGCTCGAGGGCGGCGACTTCTGCGCCGCCAGCACGCAGACCTTGAGGCTCGGCGCGAGCCGGCGAACGGCGCGGCCGAGCTCGTCCTTGTGGTCGAGGCGTTCGTGGTGATCGACGAACAGCATCTCGAACCGGTCCGGCGTGGCCTCGAGGAACGTGCGCGCCGCGGCGCCATCGGCGCAGGCGAACACCGCGCGTCCGGCGTGGCGCAGCTCGCGGGCGAGCATGCTGCGGACCGCGGGGTCGGTCTCGACCACGAGCGCGCCGCCGAATCGGTGTCGCGGCCGCTGGTCGTGCGGTTGGGCCTGCGGCGGTGCAGGGGCGGGCACGGGCTCCTCGACCGACTCCTCGACGACAGCCGGGGTCCTGGTCGCGGGCAGGACGATCAATGTCTTCACGGCGCGTCCGGGCGGATACGACAGCGTCACCTCGGCGCCATGACGGCGGGCGAGGCGGGTGGCCGCTTCGACCGCGATGGCGACGCGTGGATCATGGGTCGTCCGCCCCGGTGTGCGGCCGGGATCGCCAGGCCACTCGAGCAGCAACTCGATGCGCAGAGCGGTTTCGTCATCGCCGAGCGAGCGTTCCGCGACGATCGAGAGGTGGGCGGCGCCGCTCTCGGAGCGCAGCATGGCGGCGCAGGCGAACAGCAGCACGTTGCGCAGGGCGTCGGGTGGCAGCCCGACCATCGGCAGGTCGGGGGCGAACCGGGTCTCGACCTCGAGCCCCAGTCGCAGATGCTGCAACTCGTCGGTCAGGCTGTCGGTGACCTCGGCGACGTTGGCGGCGCCGGGCGACGGGATGTCCTCGGCGCCGAATGCGCGCAGCTTCTGATGCAGGGTCCGCAGCCGGTGGATGGCCGCGATCAGCTGCTCGGCGGCCCGCGGCAGATGCTCGCGTTCGGGGGCGCGTTCGATCAGGTCGTGGGCGGCGCCGTCGACCCCCGACACCAGCGTCGCCAGCTCTTCCGAGATGGCGACCGCGATGCGTTGGGTCTCGGCCGTGATGCCGGGCAGCGGCGCCTGCGACGATGGCTCGCTCGGTCGTGGCGGTGGCGCCGTGATCGCCCGGGCCCGGCGGCGCCGGGGCAGGAGCAGGGCGGCTGCGGCAGTCGGGACTGCGGCACCGGCGGCGAACCAGAGCAGTTCGATCACGGGGCGGTGAGGGAGGGAAGCGCGAAGCCGGGCCAAGCTATCGGGACCATGTGATGGTGTCGAGTAGACTGCCGACCCAGTTGCCATGACCACATCCGACGCCCGGACCTCTGCCCGAAGCCAAAGCCCTGCCAGCCGCCGCCAGCATCGTCTCCGTGTCGGCATCTTCTCCGGTTACGACCCGCGGCCGTGGGTCATGCGCGATTGCGCCGAGCACGACATCGCGGTGTTGCTCGATCTCGTCGCCAGGCTCGAGCAGAGCGGCAACTACGACATCGTCTTCCCCGGTCGCGCGATGAAGGGCTACGACCGGCTCTGCCACAGCCAGGAGCTGTGCGAACGCTACGCGGCCGCGTTCGATCGCGCCCGCGTCGACGCGATCGTCAACGTGCACCAGACCTGGACCTTCCCGCAGACGAGCCAGAAGGTCGTGTCGTCGTTCGCGCAGAAGCTCAAGGCGCGCGACGCCACCGCGCGGCCGCGCCTCGTCATGGTGTCGATCCAGGACACGACCGTGCCGGGCATGGTGTCGGGGATGGCGACCGGCGGCGCCTTCCATCAGAACGGCGAGTCGTTCGTGCACGTCTACGGCGACTTCGCATCCGGGCAGACCCTGGCCGAGCTCACGGCCACGCTCGACCTGTTCGCGGCCCGTGCCGCCGCCGAGAACAAGGTGCGGGCCGTCGTCGCCGGCCTGCATCGGCTGCACGCGATCGAGTTCGGCTCGTTCTCGCTGCAGATGCCGACGACGCGCATCGATCAGGAGGAGCTGACGCGGCGCTGGGGGATCACGAGCGAGAGCCTCGATCAGCAGGTCTTCCTCGATCGCGCGTTCGCGATGTTCGAGTGGCAGGGGCAACCCGGTCTGTCGGCGATCGACCGGACGCTCGACCGCCGCGTGGCGCGCGCCGTCGAGAAGAACTACGACGCCGACCCGAAACGGTTCGGGATCATCCCCGGCCGCAGCGTGTCGCGCGACAAGTACGCGCTGCAGCTCGCGATGTACTACGCGACGTTCGATATCGCGCGCGAGAAGGGTGCTGGCGCGGTGACGATCAAGTGTCAGGACGAGTGCAGCGGCCGCTACGCGACCTGCTGCATGGCGACGTCGTTCCTCGGCAATGACGTCGACCCGCTCGGCGAGCAGAAGCCGATGATCCCGACCAGCTGCGAGACCGACCTGCCGACGATGTACTCGCAGTACCTGCTCAAGGAGCTGTCGGGCAAACCGGCGGGATTCGGCGACTTCCGCTACGTCGCGACCAACCGCCGGGGCGAGACGATGCTGGCGATCGTCAATTGCGGCCAGCATCCGGTCTACTACGCCGGCAACGAGGCCGACTCGACGGCGGCCAAGATGGCGCAGGTCGAGTATCCGGGCCAGGAGCACTTCTACGCCGCCGGCGGCGCCGCCGTACGCATGCGGACCGGCGCCGATCAGGACGTCACGGTGGCGCGACTCGGCGTCGAGAACGGGCGCCTCTATCTGGTCGCGACCCTGATGCGGACCACCGCCGTGTCGAAGCGGCGGCACCAGGCCTATAACCCGAGCTGGCCGATCATCGAGGGCCGGGTGCCGGTCACCGACAAGGTGCTCGGCAAGCGCTGGCCGAGCAACCACCTCGGCTTCGTCTACGGCGACTGGATCGCGGCGTTGATCGAACTCGCCGAACGCATGGGCATCGGCTACCTGATCTGGGATCGCAACGGCGTCGAGTACTCGAAGCCGAGCTGAGCTCCGCCGGCGCGGTGCGCGCGCCGATCAGAGGGTGATCGTGACGCGTGTCGTGTTGCTGGCCTGCACCGCCAGCAGCGAGGCGTCGTAGATCAGGTGGGCGAAGTCCATCTGCATCCCGACCAGAGCGGCCGGGATCAGCCCGGCCGGCGCCACGATCGCTGATGTGCCGTCGCCGAGGGTGCCGATCGTGCCGAGCGTGTTGACGAACATCGCCGAGTTGGACTGCGTCACCATGGCGCTGGTCAGGTAGTCGACATTGAGCGGCAACATGACGCCGCCGGGCACCGGCGTGCCGGGCGTCGTGCCGGAGATCGAACCGAGCATGAGGTAGTGCCGGCCGGCGAGCGACGAGTCGACCAGATGATCGAACCCGATCTGGCCGCCGGTGATCGACAGCCGGTCGTCGTCGGCCCACAGCGAACGGTCGACGCTGTGCGTCTGGAACAGGAAGCCGGTCCCCGGGTAGGTGTAGCTCCAGACGGTCTGACAGGACGGTGTCACCTCGAACAACCAGCGCTGCATGCCGCTGCAGATCAGGGTGTTGCCGTTCGCCAAGCGCTGGGCGCTGGAGACGAACGGCGAGGAGAAGGCCGGGTCGGTGTAGGTCCAGAGCGGGGCCGACGGGCCGTAGCGGCCGGTCACCGGGTCGATCACGACATTGCCGGCGGCGTCGAGCGGCAGCGCCAGCTCGTGCACCGCCGATTGGGTGGCCAGGAACGTGTTGTTGAACACCGTGACGTGGCCACCGCCCGGGTAGCCGGCACGGATGAAGCGCGGGTCGTGCTGGCCGAACAGCTGCTGGTGAGCGGCGGTGCCGTGCCGGTAGGCGAGCGGATTGCCCCAGCGCCACAGGAAGTCGCCGCCCTTGCCGCGCGCTCCACCCGAATGGCCGGCGGCCTCGGCGGTCGTCGTCGAGTGGTCGATCAGGTAGACCTCGTTCTGTGAGCGCGCGCTGAGCAGGATCCAGTCGTTGACGGGGTCGTAGTCGAGACCGTTGCAGTGGTTCCAGTCACCGTCGGTGACGAGCATCGGCGGGAAGTTGAGATCGAGCAACTCGGGGTGATTGGCGACGACGCCGTAGTTGCGTCGCGTCGGGTCGAAGTCCTGGATGACGTGGTCCTTCATGTGCCATTCCCACACGATGGCTCCGGTCGTCGCGCCGGTCTGGCGGATCTCGAGGATCGAATCGGGCATCCAGTCGGTGCCGGACATGAGCGCCGGGTCGCGTCCCTGCAGGACGGCATTGGTGGTCGTGTCGCGATCCCAGGCGATGACGAGCACGTTGCCGTTCGGCATCGGCTCGATGTCGTGGTGCATGGTCCGGGTCGCACCGCTGACCACGAGGTCCCACACCGTCGTGCCGTCGAAGTTCAGCCGTTGCAGGTTGCCGGACGAGCCGGGAATGGCGCCGGCGGTGTTGCGGATCAGGGTGCCGTCGGCGAGCACATCGAGCGAGAAGGTCGAACCGGGCCACGAATGCACGATGGCGCCCTGACCGTCGACCAGCAGGGCCGCGTTCTGGTCATTCGGCGCGAGCAGTCGCAGCCCAGGGGTCTGGGCGACGGTCGCCGCGGTCGTGGCGAGGATGACAATGGACGCCGCGCCGAGGCGGAGCAGGTGAGGAGTGGGCATGAAAAGATCGAAGGGCGAGGGGCGAGCTTGGGGCCGGGGCGACGGCGAAGGCGGGCAAGCTACGTCTGCCCGCAGAAACCGTCAACGGGGCCGAATCGCGGCGTTTGCGCCGTTCCGTGAAGCGCGCCGACAGCCGATCGCGCGGGCGGTGGGCAGCAGGTGCGATGGCAAGGGGGGGCTGGCGGCGGTCCGCCGCGGGCATGGCGATGGATCGGGGTCGAGCTACGCCGAGCCGAGCCAGAATCGGTGACGCAACGTGCCGGGGCACTGCGCGGCGGGCACCGCGATCGGGCTGCCGTCGACGAGAAGGGTGCCGCAGGATCGCACGAGGGTGAAGGCAACGAAGCCGCCGCTGGCGTTGCCGACGACCTCGCGGACATCGGTGCACTCGTGCGCGATGTGCTCGGCGGGGAGGCCGAGGAAGCGGGCTCGCAATCGCCAGTCGCGCATCCGGTTGTCGACCTCGATGTCGAGCCGGACCCGCCGCGAGTCGCCGGTGCCGGTCAGCGCCAGCCGCAGGTCCCAGCCGACCGGGCCGCGACCGAGACGGCCGGCGAGCACGAGGCGCGCGAAGTCGGGCGCCGTGGTGTACTCGATCGGCTGCAACGACTGCATCGTGAACAGACGCGGGCGTTCGACCTCGTCGCCCTCGAAACCATCCAGCGTGCCGTGATCGGCGCGGGCCTCGAAGCGGAGGCAGTTGCTCGAGTTCAGTTCCTGGTCGCGATCGACGAACAGGATGCCGTCGCGGCGGGTGTAGCGGATGCGCGCTCCGGCGCTGGCGACGAGCAGGTCCTTCTTGCGCCGCAGGTGTTTGCCCGTCAGCTGCTGGCTGCGGACCGGGTCGAGATCGGGCCTCGTGTCCTCGGCTACCGACTCGGGCGGGGCCAGCGCGATGGCTTCCTCCAGGGCGACGGCGAAGCCGCGCGCGGTGCCGTCCTGGATCGTGCCAGCCCAGAGGTCGGGGCGGTGCTCGCGATCGAACGGCGCCAATCGGTCGCGCGCCGCCGCGCTCACCGCGACCGCCCGCAGTGCGCACCATTGCAGCAGCTTCAGGTCGATGCGGGCATCGCGCGATCCGGCCGGCGGTGCCGCTGCCGCCACCGCGCCCCTGGTCGCCATCACCGCCGCCACGTTGGCCAGCGTCGCGGCCACGCGATCTGCATGTGAGAGCGGCTCTTGTTGCATGCGGCGATCTTGGCGGCCTCGGCCCGGTCGCGCCACAGCCGGCAGCCGGGTTTCAGCCGCCGGTGCGAACGGCCGATGAGAGGGGCCGATGAATCACGTTCGCATCTATGGCGATCCGTTCGGCGAGGACGCAGTGGCCAGCCGGATGCGCAGCTTCCTGCGCCTGGCCCTCGGTTCGGGAATGCGCTGCTCGCTGTCGCTCGGCGCGGTGGTGGAGCGCCCGGTGCGCGCGGGCGAGAGCGAGATCCCGCTGACGGACGGCGTGA
>JAGQRA010000295.1 GCA_020425885.1 Planctomycetota bacterium
CGCCATCACCTGGCCCAGCACATGGAAGCGCTGCTTGCGTATGCGTTCCTCGGCGAGTGCCTCCTGGGCGACCTCCCGCTCGGCGACGACGCGGCGGTAGTCGCGCGTCAGGAACCAGCCGAGCACGGCGGTCGCGCCGAGGACCACGGTGAGTGCGGCGAACGCGCCGAACCTCGCCTGGACGTGGGCGGTGGCGACGGCCTCGCGGCCTGCCACCAGCAACGCGCTGCTGTGCTGGCGAGAATGACGCAGCGCCTTGACGAGTTCATGCTCGGCTTGCTCGAGTCGTTCCTTCCGGACTTCCATGCCGACGGTTTCGCCGGTCTCCAGCTGTGCCGCGACGTCGAGGATCTGCGTGACGAAGCTCGTCATCGCCGCCTCGACCGCGCCCGTGTCGGCGGCCAGGTCCGGCGTTTGCCCCGCAGTCGTGGCGACCAGCGAAGCCAGGCCGGAGCGGGCCATGGCGAGGGCCGCCGCCATCTCCTCACGTTCGCCGGCCAAGGCTGCCCGACGTCGGTCGTCCGAGAAGGTCGCGGTGATCACGCCGATCTCGGCCGTCGACGCCAGCGCGCCGAAGGCGCCCCGCTCGATGGACTCGAGGGCGTCCGAGATCGGCATCGTGGCCTCGACCAGCCGGGCGAACTCGTCGCTGCCGATCTGCATCCTGGCGATCACGGGAGTCGCCACGCCGACCACGATCAATGCGATCAGACTGAACCCCAGGATCAGATGGCCGGTGAAACTCAACGCCGGCATTGTGCCTTCTCGGGGCGTCCCAGTGGAGTGAATCGCCGGGCCTTCCGCGGCGTAACGGCGGAAATGACGGCGAGGTCATCGGCCGCCGCGACCGGAGCCTGTTTCGTGGAATTCGTGAGGTGGCTCGGCGCCGCATGGCGGATGGGCCGGTGTCTCTGCCCATGCCGGGAGTCAGGAAGCCCACTGATCCAGAGGTCCGACTCGAGCGCACCCTTTCACCCAACCGAGGAATCTCATGCTTCGCCCCGAATCACGTCGGACACCGCGCTCTCTCATCGTCGGCCTGCTGGTCGGTTTCACCTTCAGCCTCGGCGCGTGCGCCAAGAACGAGCATCGGGTCTCGGGAGATGCGGGGAGCGACTGTCCGGTGGTGACCGGCCAGTGGACCTTCGACCTCGTCGATGGCAGCGGCACCACCGTCATCTCCATGCAGAACGCGCAGGCCAAGCAGGTCGGCTGCAATATCAGGTTCGAGATGAACCTCCGTACGCTGGTGGGGGGGCTGACCGGCAATTCGGGCCTGTTCACCTTGACCGGCTTCGGCATCGATCTCGAGGTGGAAGGCTCCTTCCTCCCGCTCTCGGGCAACGACACCTTCGTCGAGTCCACCTCGTTCACGGGCACCTGGGGCGGCACGATCGATGATGTCCGGACCGGTGGCCTGATGCTGGGCCGGCGCTTGTGAGTCGGATGGGGGCAGCGGGTGGGCGGCGGCTCTTCCTGCTGCTCCTGTTTGTGATGGGCTCGCTGCCGGTCGCCATCGCCTTGGCCGACGCCGCGCCGGCCGCGCCTCGGTGCGCAGCAGCCGCGATCCAGCCGATCGGTCAGGAGGTCGGCAACGGATCGGCGGCACCGGCGCAGCGTGAAGGGGTTTGCCTGCCGATCGCGATCGACGAACCGGAGTCGCCGCGGCAGGCACGGCTCGCCGGCCGTCCTGTCGCCGCCCGGCCACTGATCCATGAGGTGCTGGTCCTGGACGAGTTCGGCCAGGCGGTGGCGGATGCAGAGGTCTGGTGCGCGGCGGGCAGCGAGGAAGCGCCGTTGCCGGATGCGGTCAGGAGTGCGAACTTCACCGCCACGACCGCCGCCTTCCGCTGCGATTTCGCCGCTCCGCGCCGCTCGGCCACGCGCACGAATGCCCGTGGACGTGCCGAGCTTCGGGTCGACGAGGCCGCGCGAATGTGCTACGCCCGCGCCGCGACTGCTGTCGGCGCGATGGCATTGATCCCCGGCGTGACACCGCGCACCGCCGCGCTCGAGATCACGTTGCGCAGGATTCGCCGCGTCGAGATCCGAACGGTGGCGAACTCCGGCCGGTCGGTCGGCGGCGTTCCGCTCGTGCTGCGCGAAGTGCCCCGGGCCGGCGTCGACGCCAGGCGGATTCCGAAGACTGTCTACCTGGGGTGCACCGGTCCTTCGGGGCGACTCGAACTGCAGGATCTCGATCGGCTGACGCCCGCCTGCGGGCAGGCGGCGTACGAGGTGGCGGCCGACATGCTGCAAGGCGGGCCCGGAACGATGTTGGATCCGGCGGCGCGGGTCGACTCCCTGCGCGTCGTCGTGCCCGAGTTCGGCGAGCTGACCGTTCGCGTCTTCGGCCGCTGTGGTGGTCCGGTGGCCGGTGCACGGGTGGTACTGGCCGGGGCTGCCGACGCGACCGCGGCATCGATCGAGTCACGACCGTACGAATGGGGACGCACGAACGCGGCGGGAATCGTCGTC
>JAGQRA010000296.1 GCA_020425885.1 Planctomycetota bacterium
GGCGCCGTGGGCTCGAACTCGGCCGCGATGCTGATCGGTCTGTGATCCGCATCGGCTAGCGTCGGGTCGGCCAGCCAGCGACCCGAAGGGAAGGGCCGTCGCTCGTTCGAGCGGCGGCCTTTTCTCGTTGGCGATATGCGGCCGCGGATCAGCCGCCGTTGTGGCTCAACTTGCCGAGGAAGCGCAGCATGGCGCCGGTGCCGGCGCGCGAGCCCGGATGGAAACCGGCCAGCACCGCGGTCCGGGACTCACCACCGGCGTGCCGCACCTCTGGACCGAATGTCGCCGTCGCCAGGGCCGGATCGATGGCGCGCAGCGAATGCAGCACCTTGTTCGCCAGCCCCGGCGCGATGTCCGGCGCCAGCAGCAGGCAGTCGTGACCGCCGGTGCCGAAGAACAGGCGTTGCGCATCGGCGAGGCCGGTGGCGACGTCGACCGCGTAGCGGTGCTCGCGCAGGCTGTCGAGCAACGCCTGCATCGGCCTCGGATCTCCGAGCAGGGCGAGCACCTCGAGGCGGCGGCTGGTTTCGTTCTCCACGGGGAGGTTCTTTCGGCTTCCGCGGCGCGTCGAATCAAGGCGGCGGCCGAAGCGGGTCGATGGTGCGATGTCATGGCACCACACGCAGTATCGGCAGTGTTCCTCGCGTCCTCGTTGCTGGCCCAGGCTCCGCTCGTACTGCCCGGCTCGCATGCCACGCTCGAGGGGTCGAGCTCGACCAACGTGCCGTTCGGCCGCAGCACGCCGTCGCGCGTGCAGTGTGTCTACGACCGACTGCTGTTCCAGGCGCCGGTCACGATCACCGGCCTGGCGTTCCGGATCGACGGCGGCGCGCAGGCCAGCCAGAAGGTCGTGGACCTCGAGATCCGCATGTCGACCATGGCCGGTGGCGTGCTGCAGCTCGGCGTCGATTTCGCGCAGAATCGAGGGCTCGACCAGACCATCGTGCTGCCGCGGCAGATCCTGACCTTGCCGACGCACAGCGCGATCGCGGCGCCGAACTCGTTCCTGGCGCCGCTCGTGCTCTCGACCCCGTTCGCCTTCGACCCTGCCATGGGATCGCTGTGCGTCGAACTCGTGGTCCATGGTCAGCCGCCCGGCACCTACTCGCTCGACCTGACCTACGTCTGCACGAGCCCGGTGTCGACGATCGGTCCTGCCGGTTGCCCGCAGCCCGGCAACACGCCGTTGCGCGTCGAGAGTTCGACCACGCAGGTGATGTGGGGGCGGCCGTGGGTCGCGCGCGTGCTCGATGCCAGCCCCGGTGCCTTCGTCGCGCTGACGCTCGGCACGATCGAGAGCGGACCGTGGAGCGGCTTCGTGCTGCCGCAGGATCTTGCGATCCTCGGGGCGCCATCGTGCTTCCTGTCGATCGATGTCGCCAGCTCGTTCTTCGGCTTCGCCGCCGGCGACGGCAGTGCGACCTTCCCGTTCGTGATGCCGAACAACCCGGCCGTGGTCGGGTTCTGGATCCGCTATCAAGGCGCCGCCACCAGCCCCGGCGCCAACGCGCTCGGTCTCGTCACCAGCCAGGCGCAGAAGGTGCAGGTCTGCGGCTGGGAACCGGTCGGTCGCCTCTGGTCCTCGGGGATCACGGCGGCGACCGGGACGCGCGAGATCGGGGTCGCGCCCGTCCTGCAGCTGCAGGTGCAGTAACAGACGGCGACACACGATGATCGACCGGAGCCCGGTGCGGCGGGAGTCGTCGCGTTGCCCGCCGCGGGTGCCGGCATAGGGTGCAGCGGCGACACCCGGTCGGTCCGGGGCCGAACCAGGAGTCGCCGGCTTCGTTGACCGTTCTTCGGAACTGTCAGACCCGGCCGGCGTTCGGCGCGGCCCGATCGTCGACCGCCTCCGCCGTCCCGAGGCCCTCCTGGCAACAGAATCGATTCGCGAACCGATGCGCAACAAGACCCTCCGCGGCCTTCTCCTGCTCCCGCTCTTGATCCTGACCGCCGCGGCCGTGCTGTTCGGCGATCTCCGCCGCGGCGAGGACCTGCTGGTCCAACGCAAGTACGGCGAGGCGGCCGCCGCGATCGCGGCCGTGCAGGGTGAGCTGCCGGTCGAACAACGGGCCCGCGCCATGTTCCTGCTCGGCCACGCGCGCCTGCTCGCGGGCGATACCGCCGGCGCGATCACGGCGTTGCGGCGGGTGCAGCAGGACTACGCCGGATCGGCCGAGGTCGCCGGCAGCCGCTTCCTCGAGGCGCGCGCGCTCGAACGCTCGGGCGATCTGCTGGCCGCGGCGCAGATCTATCGCGACGAGGTCGAGCGGCTGGTCGGCCTGACCCGCAAGGAGGCGGTCGCCGAGACCTACCTCGGGCTCGCCGAGAAGGCGATCGCGATGGAGCCGGCGCAGCACGAACGGGCCACCTCGTTCTTCGACCTCGCCCTCGATCTCGGGCTGCCTGCCGCCAGGGCCGTGGCGATCCGCCTGCGCGCTGCCGAATCGCTGCTGGCCGCGGCGAAGTACGGCGATGCGATCGCTCGGTTGCGCGGACTGCTGCCCGACCTCGATGCGACCAGCGGCAAGCCGCGCGCGATGCTGGCGCTCGGGCGGGCGCTGCGGCAGAGCGGCGACGGCGCCGGTTGTCGCCGGGTGCTGCGCGACCTGCGCGGCTACGTGCCGAGCAGCGGCGAGGCCGGCGATGCCGCCTACGAGATCGCGTTGTCCTACGGCGTGCCGACGCCGGCTGCGGCGATGCTCGATCGCGCCGTCGCCGCCTTGCGCGAGCTGCGTGAGCGCCACCCCGGGCACGACAAGGCCCGGGTCACCGACTTCCTGATCGCCCGCTGTCAGGCGCACTGTGGCCGCACCGGCGAGGCGCTGGCGTCGTTGCGGACGTTCCTCGACATGCATGGCGACGACCAGTTCGACGAGGTGGCCGAGGCCAGGGCGATGGTCGGCGACGTGCTGCACAGCCAGCAGAAGCTGGAAGCCGCCATCGCCGGTTGGTCCGAGTACCTGCGCAAGCACCCGGCGCATCGCGACTGGGAACGCGTGCAGCGGGCCATCGTCGACGCCGAGTTCGACATGGCGGTGGCTGCGCAACTGCAAGGCGAAGAGGGCTTCGATCGGGCGCGGGAACTGTACGGGACCTTCGCCGGCAGGTACCCGCTCGATGCCCGCAACCCCGACATCCAGGTTCGTCTCGGTGACATGCTGCGGGTCGAGAAGCGGTTCTCTGCCGCGCGCGAAGCCTACGCCCGCTGCGTCGCCAAGTACCCGGGTCGCGAGGAGAGTTCGCGGGCGCAGTTCGAGATCGGGCACATCCACGAGCAGGACGAGTTCGACTTCGAGGCGGCGCTCGCCGCCTATCGTGCGGTCACCGGCTCGTGGCAGGGCAAGGCACAGGCGGCGGTGCAGCGCCTGACGCAGAAGCGGCTCGAGCTCAGTACCGAGCGCGTCTTCCAGAGCGATGAACAGGCGGTGTTCGAGGTGCTGTCGCGCAACGTCGAGAAGGTGCGCGTCCGCGTCTACAAGCTCCAGCTCGAGGACTACTTCCGGGCCACGCACACGACCGGGGACATCCGCCGGCTTGACATCGAGATCATCGCCCCGGACCGGACCTTCGACAGCGCGGTCGAGGATTACCAGCGATACAAGGAGACGAAGCGCGAGGTCGCGATCGGCTTCGCCGAACCGGGCGCCTACGTGGTCAAGGTCGACGACCAGGAATTCGAGGCGTCGACGATGGTGCTCGTCAGCGATCTCGCCCTGATCAGCAAGTCGAATCGGCACGAGTTCCTGGTGTTCACGCAGGACACCAAGGAACAGCGGCCGCGCGGTGGCGTGCGGGTCGTGCTCAGCGACGGCCAGAAGGTGATCGCCGAAGGCGTGACGGCCGCCGACGGCATCTATCGATTCCGCGGCGAGGAGCTGCAACAGCGCGACCATCTCGTCGTGTTCGCCGTCGACGGCAGCGGTTCGGGTGCCAGTTCATTGCCGCTGTCGGGGCTCGGCTACTCACCGGGTCTGCAGGCCAAGGGCTACCTCTACAGCGATCGACCGCTCTACCGGCCCGGCCAGCGGGTCAACCTCAAGGGCATCGTGCGCGAGGTCGAAGGCGGGCAATATCGCGTGCCCCATGGTGATGGCTACCGCCTTGCCGTGACGCGTCCCAATGGCAGGCCGGCGCTCGATGCGGCGATCTCCTTCACCGGGTTCGGCACCTTCGCCGCGGAGCTGGTGCTGCCGGTCGATGCCGATCTGGGTTCGTGGTCGGTGAGTGTCCAGAACGAGAAGGTGCCCGGTCAGGCGTTCCACGGCCGCTTCGACGTGAGCCAGTACGAACGACCGCGGTTGGCGCTCGAGGTCGACCTTGCCGAGGCGGTCGTGTTCCGCGGCGAACCGATCCGGGGGCGGGCGATCGTGCGCCACTTCTACGGCGAACCGGCGGTGAAGCGGCCGATCGTGCTGACCTTGCAGCTACCCGATGGCAGCCAGCTGCGCCACGCCGGCGCCAGCAACGCCGCCGGCGAGGTCGCCTTCGAGTTCGCGACCACCGAGTTCGGCGAGGAGGCGATGGCCGTCGTCCACGCCGAGGTCGAGGGCGAGAACGTGGTGCGGAACGTCGCGGTGCCGGTGGTGACGACGGAGCTCGTGGCCACGGTCCGCACGGTGCGGCCGATCTACCTGACGGGCGAATCGTTCACCGCCGAGATCGAGGTCAACGACCGCAGCGGTCGGCCGCTGGCACGCGAGGCGACGGTGGTGCTGTCGCGCCTCGAACAGGCGAAGGACGGCGCCGTCGTCGAGGTCGAGGTCGGGCGCCAGCGGGCGCTGACCGCGGCGACCGGCAAGGGAGCCGCGACCTTCACGGTCGAGAAGGGCGGCGAGCATCGGCTCCGCGTCGAGGTCAGGGATCGGTTCGCCACGCTCGTCACCGGCGAGGCCCGGATCGGCATCTCGGGCGAGGACGATGCGCAGAAGCTGCGTCTGCTCGGCGATCGCGACACCTATCGGACCGGCGAGACCGCCAGGCTCAAGGTCATGAACCGGGCCGGCCCGAAGCTCGCGCTGCTGACCTGGCAGGGCGATGGCATCCTCGCCTGCGAGTCCCGGATGCTGCCGGCCGGCGAATCGGAGCTGGCGTTGCCGATCGCAGCCGAGCATGCGCCGAACTTCGCGCTCGCGCTGGCGATGATCGACGGCAACCGGCTCCACACCGCGGCCCGCGACCTGCGGGTCGAACGCGACCTGCGGCTGTCGTTGTCGTTGCCGGAGTCGGCTCGGCCCGGCGAGGAGGTCGAGGTCGCGGTCGTCGCGACCGATGCCGAGGGCCGGCCGGTGGCGACCGAGCTGTCGCTGGCGCTCGTCGACGAGGCCTTGCTGGCCATCGCCGGCAGCAACGCACCGCCGATCGGCGCCTTCTTCCACGGCGATCTGCGCGAGACCGCGTTCGCCACGGCATCGAGCTGCACCTGGAGCTACCAGGGCAGCAGCCAGCGCATCAGCGACGAGCTGCTGGCCGAGGAACGGCGGGCCGTTCGTCAACAGGAACGGCACGGCGATCCGGCGGCGGCAGGTGACGAGCTGCGCGCCATCACCCAGCTGCAGAATCACAATTCGGCCCTGGCCAGGCGGTACGCGGGCGACGACGAGGATGGTCGGGCGCCGCGCTTCGCCGAACAGCTCGAGCGACAGCAGGTCCTGTACGATGACGGCGGGCAAGGGGATCGGGCGGCGAAAATCATCAGCATCGGCGGCGTAACGCAGCTCGAGTTCGACGGGCTGATGACCTCGAGATACCGCAGTCCGTTCCAGACCTTGCTGTCGAGCAAGGAGTCCGCCTTCGACAGCAACCAGTGGAACGCGCAGGTCGGCCTGTCAGGCCTCGATCCGAGCGGCTTGCTCCTGGCCAACAGTTGGGCAAGCATGGCCTATCAGCCGCAGCTCGAGCCGCAGCAGCAGCCGCGCACCGATTTCAGCGCGACCGGGGCCTGGGTCAGCACCCTGACCACCGACGCCGATGGACGTGCGACGGCGAAGATCACGCTGCCGCATTCGACGACGGCGTGGCAGCTGCTCGGCCGCGGCGTCACGATGGCCACCGAGGTCGGCGAGGGCACGGCCAAGATCGTCACCAGAAAGGAGCTGCAGGTCGACTTCGTCGGCCCGCCGCAGCTGATCGAAGGCGACCGGACCGAGCTGCGTCTCACGGCCCACAACCTGACCGAGCAGGCGGCCGAGACGACCTTGGCCTGGCAGACGAACGGCGCCTCCGTCGATCGCGGTTCGGCCACTTCAGCGGTCGCACCGCATGCCGAACTCGAGCATCGGATCCGCATCGGCGCCGATCAGCCGACCGCGCTCGACGTCGAGCTCTCGGGCCGGACCGCGAACCACGAAGACGCCGTGCACGCCGCGATCCCGGTGATGCCGTTCGGCGTCGAGCTGCTCGATGGCAACAGCGGTCGGACCACGGATCGCGCTGCCTTCGCGCTCTCGCTGCCGGCCGGGCGCGAGTACTCGAACGTCGAGCTCGCGATCGAGGTCGGGCCCGACCCCGGCCGCGACCTGATCGCGGCCGCGCTCGGCCTCGGCTACCGGCCGCAGAACTGTCGCATGGTGGCCGCCACCAACCTGGCCCAGGCCAGCCGCGGTCTCGCCGTGTTGCGGGCTCTGGCCTACGTCGA
>JAGQRA010000297.1 GCA_020425885.1 Planctomycetota bacterium
GCCGAGGAATACGCCGACTTCGACTTCCGCTTCTCGTTCCGTGTCGCGCCGAAGGCCAACAGCGGCGTCATCTGGCACGTGCTCGAGACCGAGAGTCAGACCTACATGACCGGGCCCGAGTACCAGGTCTTCGACGATGCCGCTGGCGAGGTCGACGCGAAGCACGCCGTCGGTGCGCTCTACGATCTCGTGCCGGCCAGCGGCAAGACCGTGTTGCCGGCCGGCGCCTGGAACGAAGGGCGGATCGTGATCGAGAAGGGCCGCGTGCAGCACTGGCTCAACGGCGTGATGGTCGTCGAAGCGCCGTGCCGCGGTGACGAATGGGACGCCATGGTGCAGGGCAGCAAGTTCAAGAACTGGCCGTTCGGCAAGTCCGACCGCGGCCGCCTCGCGCTGCAGGACCACGGCGACGAGGTCGCATACCGCAACCTGCGCATCAGGCGGTTGTAACGCCCGGCCGTAGGTCGCCGGCACGAGGCTGATCGGAGGCGTCCGGTTACGGCCCGTGGCGTGTCCGCGCCTCCCCCCGATTGACAGGTCGGGCGCGGCCAGGATCATTCTCGACTGGCTGCGGGCATTTCCTGCTCGCGGAACTCCATGAAGGAAAACAACCCAAGGTTCACCATGCCTGCCTCACGCACACTGTTCCTGCTCCCGATCTGCAGCTTGGCCCCGATGCTCGCCGCCCAGACGATCACCGCCGGCGCTGCCACCTTTTCTTTTACTGTTCTGCCGACCACCGAGACTCCGGGCGCGGCCGACGTGCTCAACGGCGGCGGTGGCGACATCCTCTATCAGCACTGGTGGTGGTTCCGGGTGGCCGGCGACACTCGCGAGTACGCGTTCAAGGACGATGGTACCGCGACGCGCACCGTGAACGGTGCCGGCGACACCATGACCACGACGTGGACGAACGTCGACAACCGCGGCGTGTTCGCCGCGACCCTGACGCAGAGTCTGCAGGCGACCGGCGCCGCCGGCGCGCTGCTGACCGAGACGATGACCATCACCAACCTCAGCGGGTCGCAGCTCGATATCGCGCTGTTCGGCTACACCGACTTCGATGTCGCCGGCTCGGGCACGGATCTGGCCAAGGGCGGCCTGTCGAGCCAGGTCGTCATCGACCAGACCAACACCCTGCTCGCCGGCGAATACCGCACGCAGGGCAACAGCGGCGCTGCCGTCGATGCATTCGCGACGATCCGCAACCTGCTGACCAACACGGCCGTCGACAACTTCACGACCTGGTCCGGCGCGTTCGGTCCAGGCGACTACACCGGCGGCTACCAGTGGTCGCTCCAGATCCCGGTGACCGGCACCGCTACCGTCGCCTCGCAGCTGGCGTCGCTCAACTGCCGGCCCAACTCGACGGTCTATGGCACCGGCGGTGCTGGCACCAACGGCGTGCCGACGATCTCCTCCGACTTCCCCGTCATGCGCGCTAGCGGCACCAACTATGCCATCCACCTGCGCAACGGCCGGCCGTCGGCGTTGTGCGCCCTGATGCTCAACCTCTCCTCGACCAACCAGACCCTGTTCGGCATGAACATCCTGGTCAACCCGGTGGGTGTGACGAACCTGATCGGCACGAACAACGCCGCTGGCGAGGCCGACGTCGGCCTCGGCTTGCCGCCCAGCGTTGCCGCGTTCTGTGGCCTCAGCATCTACGGTCAGTGGTTGGTGCTGGACCCGGCTGCTGCCAGCGGCCCGGCGGCGACCAGCGCCGGCCTGCAGATGACGCTCGGCTCCTGGTAGTCGCCGATCGGTCGCGACCCTGACCACGGCCGGCACGGCCCGGGCCGAAGCAACCCGGGCCATGCGCCAACTGCCACCTGGTTAGCGGTGGTTCCGCGGGCGCTCCATCAGCACGCGCTGCTCCGGATCGATGGTGTACTCGTGATTGCCGACCTCGAGTTCGCCGTGGTTGTCCGGCATCGGCACGCGAACCTGCTCGCCGCCGAGCAGGACCGGCACCGGGACCTCGAAGCGCAGGTCGTGCGGCAATGACCACTTCAGCGAAAGCCTGCCGTCCTCGACCGTGGTCTCGAGCTTCGGCAGTCGCGGCTGCCGCAGGTAGACCTCGAAGAACCAGCCCAGATCCTCGCCGGCGATCGCATTGACGAGCGCGACGAAGTCGTCGGTGTCGACCAGCCTCACCTGCGAGCCGTCGGTCGCCTTCTCGTGCGCCGCGTCGGGATAGCAGAAGCGATGCAGGCAGCGGAAGAACTTCTCGTCGCCGAGCTGCCAGCGCAGCGTGTGCAGCACCCAGCTGCCCTTGTAGTAGATGTCGTTGCTGCCGCCGTTGCCGAAGTAGATCTCGAAGGTCGACTTGCTGTCCCGCGGCGCGACCGGGGCGCGGTTCATGGTGCGATGCTTGCGCATCTCCTCGTCGTAGGCCTCGCGGCCGAACCGACGCTCGCGGTAGAGCGGCTGCATGTAGGTGCCGAAGCCCTCGTGGATCCACATGTCCTTCCAGTCGCGGCAGGTCACCAGGTTGCCCCACCATTCATGCGCCAGCTCGTGGTTGTGCAGCCAGTCGTACTGCGGGTCGCGGAAGCCGTTGCCGTAGGCGATGATGGTCTGGTGCTCCATGCCGAGATGCGGCGTCTCGGCGATGCCGTACTTCTCGTGCCGGAACGGGTACGGACCGAGAATCTCCTCGAAGACGTGGATGTGATCGAGGAACTGAGCCATGCAACGCTTCGCCCTCGTCTCGCTCTCGGGCAGCACGAAGAACCGGATCGGCATCTTGGTGCCGTCGATGCAGGTGAAGGTGTCCTTCAGCTCGACGTAGGGCGCGATGTTGAGCGCGATGCAGTAGTTGCTGATCGGCGAGTCGACCCGCCAGTGGAACGTGCGCTGGTCCGCCTTGGTCTTCGCCTTGCCCTGCTGCGTGCCGTTGCTGGCGACGACGAGGTCCTTCGGCACCGTGATGATCAGATCGACGCCGTCGGGCTTGTCCGAGGGATGGTCCTTGCATGGCCACCACAGATCGGCACCTTCGCCCTGGCAGCTGGTCGCGATCCAGGGCTTGCCCGACGGTGTCTTCGACCAGGTGAAGCCACCGTTCCACGGCGGGTTCTTGGCGACGTGCGGCTCGCCGCCGTATTCGACCACGATCTCGATCGCGTTACCGGCCTCGAGCGCAGTCGCCGGCTCGATCCAGATCCGGCCGTCCTCGTGGCGGAACGGAACCGCCGCGCCGCCGAGGGTCACCGCATGCACGGTGAGGGCCGGATCGAGATCGAGCGCCAGCTTCGTCGCGGCCGCGGTCATGTCGGCGCGCATCGCCAGGCTGCCGTCGATGCGACGCGCCGCCGGATCGACGGCGAGCGTCAACGTGTAGTGGCGGACGTCGTAGCAGGCCTGCTCGGCGATCAAGGGGCCACCCGACACGTTGCGTTGCTGCGCCGCCAGGGTCGCGACCAGGGCAAGCGTGCACGGCAGGACGACGAGGCGTTGAGGCAGGTGGATCATGTTCGTCCGTGCAGCTTACCGGCAGCGTTTGCGAACGGGCACAACCGCCGATGGCAAGGTCGGATTGACGCTTGCCTCGACCTCACGGTGTGCCTAGCTTCCGAGCTTCCCGGTCGCAGCCGAGCTGCATACGGTGGCTCTTGCTGCGGCCAGTACCCAACGAGTTCACACAATGCGTAAGTTCCTGGCTCCCCTGGCGGCCGTCGTCACGGCCCTCTCCTTCACCTCCTGCGCTGCTGGCCCCCACCAGCTGATGCGAACGGTCGACGATTGGGATCAGAAGACCTACATCAACAGCCCGTGGCTCAACGCCGCGATGTGGGTGGTGCCGGTGATCCCGCTGCTCCACTTCGGCGCCGGGGTCGGCGACTTCTTCGTCGGCGACGCCTACCACTTCTGGTTCAAGGACGCCTGGGACATGAAGGGCACCGGCTTCAAGCACGCCGACCAGGTGCCGACGGACGGTCAGGTCGGCAGCCTGATCGGCGACGGCAGCTTCCTCAAGGTCATGGACTGAGACCGCGCCAAGACTCGCCATGGACGACGCCGCGATGGTCACCATCGCGGCGTCGTTGACGTACCGCTACCGCTGCCCCGGGCTCCATTCGAGCAACTCGAACGCGGTGTCGTTCCGCACTTGCCGCACCTCGAGCCCGATCGACGGCGCATACCATGACAGCGAGGTGCGCGACAGGTAGCGGCCGCCGTCGGCCTTCAGCACCGCGACCCGGGCGATGCGCAACGCTTCGAACGTGCCGGCCGGCACCGCGATGCGATCGAGCTCCTCGACCGTGTAGCTGACCTCGAGAGTTCTCATCGGCTCCCCGGGTCGGCGATCGACGTACTCGCAGCGCCAGCGCTTGCCGACCCACAACGGCCAATGGAACCGCGCGTCGGCCGGCGACAGCAGATGCACCGCCTCCCCCTCGGCGTTCCACTCGCCGAGGTGGCCGAGATCGCGGTCGCGGCGCAGCTCGTGGCCAGAGGCATCGCGAACGACCTGGCCGGCGGTGCCCGATTCGACCACGGTGAATTCCTGCCGGATCTGACCGCCCTGCAGCAGCGCGTAGCGGCAGCCCACTTCGCAGGCGGGCCGTTCGTAGAGCACGGCCGCCGGCGGTGGCTCGGGATCGAACGCGATCACGCCGCGTCCGATGCCGTCCGGCATCGGCGCCGTGGCACAGGCCGACAAGCCGAGCACGATCAAGGACGTGAAGCACCGGGGACGAAGCATGGCCGCAAGCATGCGTCGAGGCTTTGGTCGGAGCCAGCCTTGGCTGATGATGCCGCCATGCCCGAATGGCTCGACCTCCTGGCCTCGTGCCGCATGGTGCTGTGTGTCACCCCCGATCGAAGTCCATTGCAGCAGTTGCGTGAACACGGGATCCCCGCGGTCGGGCTGGTCGCGGACGAGGCCCTGGCGAATGAACTCCGTCAGGCCGGCATCGCCGCCTTCGCCGCCCCGCTGCAGTGTCTGCGGTCGCACCGCCACAAGTTCGATGGCGCGCTCGTCGAACTCGATGCCCTGACGGCCGGAGAACAGGAACAGCTCGCGTCGCTGCTCGAGGAGGCGGTCGCGCCCGGCGGCCAGCTCGTCCTGTGCCGACAGGGAAGCTCTGAACACAGCCGTCGATCGCCGGCGGTCTGGCCCTTGTCGCCCGGGCTGGTCACGGGACCGTACGCCGATCTGATGGCGGGCTGCCGC
>JAGQRA010000298.1 GCA_020425885.1 Planctomycetota bacterium
GGGCGCCGGTCCGATAGGCCACGACCGTTCGCTGGTCGAGGAAGGCGCGCAGGTCGGCCGCGAGTTCGGTCGTGCTGCCGTAGCGCGTCGCGCGATCGCGGGCCATGGCCTTCTCGACGATCGCCACGAGCTCGGCCGGCACGCCCTTCGCGATCTCCTCGACGCGACGCGGCGGCCCGGCGACGACCTCGTCGAGGATCCGGCGGGCCGACTTCGCGATCCCGGGTTCGGTGTACGGCGCCCGTCCGGCGAGCAGCTCGTAGAGCATCGCGCCGACCGCGTAGATGTCGGCGCGTTCGTCGACGGGCTCGCCGCGCGCCTGCTCGGGTGGCATGTAGCTCGGTGTGCCGAGCTGCTGCCCCGCCAGCGATGCCACCGACGAGCTGTCACCCCGGCCCGCGTCGCGACGGCGAGCGGAGTCGACGGGCGCGTTGTCGTCCGTCCCCTCGGCCTCAGCGACCACCTTGGCGAGTCCCCAGTCCATCACGTAGACCTCGCCGAAGCGACCGATCATGACGTTCGCCGGCTTGAGGTCACGGTGCAGCACCCCGCGGGCGTGGGCGTAGGCCATCGTGTCGCAGACCTTGAGCACGACCTCGAGCGCGCGGGTGACGGTCCAGCCGTGCTGGCCGTCGCGCACGTCGCGGAACACCGCACCGGCGGTGCGCCCGCTGACCAGCTGCATCGTGAAGTAGACCTTGCCGTGATCGTCGAGGCCGACCTCGTGCACGGGAACGATGCCGGGATGGCTGAGCTGGCTCGTGACCTGCGCCTCTTCGAGGAACCGGCTCAGCACCTGCCGGCCGATCCTTCGATCCAAGGTGTCGGGCTCAGCCCCGGCCGCCTCGCGCTCGAGCAGCATCTTCATCGCCAGCGAGCGGTTGAGGTGACGGTCGTGGATCCGGAAGACCGCGCCCTGGCCTCCGCGATCGATCTCGCCATCGAAACGGTAGCGCTCGGCATCGAGCTTGGGCGCACGCCGGAGCCGCCCCATGAGTTCGTCGGTCGCCGTCGACTGCACCCGCGAGGCGCCGGTGTCATCCGCCACCCCGACCGACGACGGCAGCGTCCCGTGCAGCTGGCGCATGACCGCGAACACGGAACGCAGCTGGTCGGCGTGCTCGGGGTTGGCGCGGCACAGCCGCTCGAGTCCGGACTCGGCGCCCGCCGTGACGTCCAGATCAGCGAGCTGGCTCACGAGCGCTTCGGGGAGCGTGTCGTGCGAGCCCGACTCTGCCATGACCACAGTTTGCCGGCGACCGCGCCGTGATGAAACTCGCAATCCAGGTCTCGATGGCACTCGGACTCCGGCCCGGCTCCGAACATGTCTGGCCAGGTTCCGAGTGAAACTCGGCGACATGCAGGGGACAGCAGGCCCATCGACCGTGAGCCCTCAGCCCGTTCACCGCGGCCTCGCCAACACGCCCCTGGCCCACTCGCGCAGATGCGCCGTCGCCTCGGGCGTCGCGTCGGTCTGCTCGAGCTGGCACTCGACGTTGCCGGCGATGTGCCGGTCGTAGTAGGCGAGATCCCAGACGAACACCGCCGGTGAAGCGCCGGCTGCCGCCAACCAGCGACCGTCGTCGGAAGCCGCCACGGCCAAAGCGTCGCCGGCATCGAACGGCAGCAGCTCGAGCACCGATCGGCCGCCATCCAGGTCCCAGAGCCGGATCGCGCCGTCGGCGGCGGCGCTCAGCAGCAGGCTGTCGTCGTGGCGCGGCCAGTGCACGCTCCAGACCGTGCCGGCATGGCCGACGAGCGTCGATTCGACGGCCCCGGTCTCGACATCGACGACGAGCACGGTGCGTCGCCAGGTTCCCGTCGCCACCTTCCGGCCGTCACCACGGAA
>JAGQRA010000299.1 GCA_020425885.1 Planctomycetota bacterium
GACGGCATGAACAAGACCATCGGTCAGCCGTGTGCGGGAAAACCGCATGCACGGTTGGATAGGGGGGCTTGGTTGCCGCGGGATTGCTTCTTCAACAAGACCAGGTAACCAAGCTCTACCAATGCGATCGAAGCTCGTGCCGCACCTCCTTCCGCCTCTCCTTGCGACCCTGTGGTCGGCCGCTCTCCCTGCCCAAGGGGTCGTCAACCCGAGCCTGCTGCGAGCCCCGGACACCGTAGCGGCCCCGATCGGGCCCGCCGCCGTGGTCGCGACCGTGCGGTCGTCGGTGGTCTACGTCTGCGTCGAATTCCACACTCCCGAAGGTGACGTCCCGTTCGAGCGCGCCAGCTCCGGCGTGATCATCGACGGCGGCGGCCTCGTGCTGACCTGGAAGCACCTCGTGCAGGAGTACGTCGGCGCCGATGACAAGAAGCTGCTCGTGCAGCTCGATGATGCCGCCAACACCCGGCTGCCGGCTTCGATCGTCCGCATCGACGATGCGACCGGCCTCGCCCTGTTGCGCGTCGATCCGCCCGCCGCGGGCCTGTCGGCGCTCGAGCTCGGGCCCGATCGACCCGCGGCGGGCCAGGCGGTGGTGGTGGTGGCGCGGCCCGAGGGCAAGGAGATGCTCGCCTTCGGCGGTGTCGCCAGTCCGGCGCTGGGCTCGACCAGTCACCGTGGCGTCGATTGGCGCGCGGCCGACTACTTCCTGAGCGATGCGCGCAACGACCTGCGTTGCGATGGGGCGTCGGTGGTCGACACGAGCGGGCGTCTGCTCGGCCTCTACGGCTCGGAGAACGTCAAGCGCAACGTGCGCGAGCCGACCCTCGAAGACCTGCGGCAGCCGAGCTTCGGCATCGTCGCCACCGCCGGTCTGGTGCGGCGGACCTTCGCCAGGGAGTTCGCGGCCGCGGCGGCGAACAACGCCGGCCTGAGCAAGGCCGCGATGGCCGAGCCCGGCAGCGGCGCGCTCGCCGTGGCCAAGGTCGCGCCGTCGGTGGTGTCGGTTTGGACCGGCGAAGGCGATTGGCCGCGGCTCGCCGCCGACGATCCAGGCGCCGAGCGGCGGCGCGAGGACCTCGGCTCGGGCGTGGTGCTGAGCGCGAGCGGGTTCGTGGTCACCAACGCCCACCTCGTCAAGGGCGAGAAGGCAAGGATCCGCACCGGCGACGGCAAGGTCTATCCGGCGACGGTCGTGCGTCGCCATGGCCGGACCAACATGGCGCTGCTGCGCGCCGAGCTGCCTGCCAACGTGCGGCTGCCGGTGCCCGAGTTCGTGACCGACGACGATCCGCTGCTCGGCGAGACCGTGTTCGCGGTCGGCAATCCGCTCGGCAGCCAGGTAGTGGTATCGCGCGGTGTCGTGTCGGCGCTGCGTGAGCGCGAGGGCGGTCGCATCCAGGCCGATGCCGATCTCGGCAGTGCCAACGCCGGCGGCGCCATCATCGACGCGAGCGGACGCGTGGTCGGCATCGGCGATGGCGGCGCGGTCGACATGATCGAGTTCGCCTTCAGGATGAACCAGGTGACCCGTGAGGACCGCCTCACCACCGAGACCAACCTGTCGACCTTCGTCGGCATCCGCGCCCTGCGCAAGCTGTGGGCCGACA
>JAGQRA010000300.1 GCA_020425885.1 Planctomycetota bacterium
AAGAAGGCCTATCGCAAGCTCGCGCTCGAGAACCATCCCGACCGCAACGCCGGCAACGCCGAGGCCGAGGGCCGCTTCAAGGAAGCGGCCGAGGCCTACGCCGTGCTCAGCGATCCACAGAAGCGCCAGCGCTACGACCAGTTCGGCCACGCCGGTGTCGAGGGCGCCCAGGGCGGCCAGGGCTTCCGTTCGGCCGAGGACGTCTTCGCCGCCTTCGGCGACCTGTTCGGCGGCGGTGGCGGCGGCTTCTTCGAGCAGTTCTTCGGCGGCGGCGGTCGCCGCGGTCGCGGCCGACGTGGCGCCAGCCTCAAGGTCGACCTCGAGCTGACGCTCGAGGAGGTCGCCGTCGGCGTCAAGAAGACCATCGAGCTCAAGCGCCACGAGCCGTGCGGCCACTGCTCGGGCAGCGGCGCCAAACCCGGAACCGACAAGCAGCGTTGTTCGACCTGCGAGGGTCACGGTCAGGTCATCCGCTCGCAGGGGTTCTTCCAGCTGCGACAGGTCTGCCCGACCTGCCAGGGCCAGGGCGAGACCATCACCGATCCGTGCCCCAAGTGCCGCGGCCGTGGCCTGGTCGGCAAGGACGCGCCGATCACGATCACGATCCCGGCCGGCATCGAAGGCGGTCACACCGAGCGCATCCACGGCCAGGGCGAACCCGGCGAAGGCGGCGGCCCGCCCGGTGACCTGGTCGTCGTGCTGCACGTCAAGGAGCACAAGGTCTTCACCCGCTATGGCGACGACCTGTTGATGCAGACCCGCATCAGCTTCCGCCAGGCCACGGTCGGCGATCAGATCGACATCCCGACGATCACCGGCGAAACCGTGGCCATGCGCATCCCCGCCGGCACCCAGCCGGGCGAACGGCTGCGGATCAAGAACCACGGCATCCCCCGTGCCGACGGCTACGGCCGCGGCAGCCTGGTCGTGCAGATCCAGGTCGAGGTGCCGAAGAAGCTCACCACCGAACAGGAAGAACTGCTGCTCCGCTTCGACGAGTTGGAGTCCGGCAAGAAGGGCAAGAAGAACGCCAAGAAGACGATCTTCGAAAAGGTGAAGGACATCTTCTCGTGAACGACGAAAAGCAACAGCAAGGCGGGCCGGTCGACGGCGGCCCCGCGGAGGAACCCGTGGTCGAGATCCCCCCCTACGAGCAGGAGCTGAAGCGCATCAAGGAAGAGCGCGACCAGTTCGAAGGCCAGCTGCAGCGCGCGCTGGCCGATCTGCAGAACATCCGGCGCCGACAACGGCACGAGATCGACGACAGCCGCAACCGGGTCCTCGAAGGGCTGACCCAGGAGCTGCTGCCGGTCCTCGACACCTTCTCGATGGCGCTGCATGCCTACGATCAGCAGGACGGCTCGACCGATCCGAAGGCGCTGGTCGAGGGCGTGCGCATGGTCCGCACCATGCTCTCGGCCGTGCTCGAACGACACGGCCTGCAGGAGATCACGGCGACCGGGACGTTCGACCCGAACCAGCACGAGGCGGTGTCGGTCGAACCGAGCGACGAGGTGCCCGAGGGCCACATCGTTCGGGTCATGCAGACCGGCTACCTGCTGGGCGACCGGGTGGTTCGCTTCAGCCGGGTCGTCGTCTGCGGCAACCCCGCCCAGGAGCAGCCGGCGCCCGAGAGGAAGAGCGACGAGGACGAGCCAGGGAAGAACTGACCATGCCTACCTACGACTATCTCTGCACCGCCTGCGGGCATCGTTTCGAGGAGTTCCAGACGATGTCGGCGAAGCCGCTGAAGAAGTGCCCCGAGTGCCACAAGCGCGCGCTCGATCGACTGATCGGCGCCGGCGCCGGCGTCATCTTCAAGGGCTCGGGCTTCTACACCACCGACTACCGCGGCAACGGTTACGCTTCTGATGCCAAGAAGAACGGCGAGGCCAAGAAGGACAGCGACGGCAAGCAGGACGGTGGCAATGCCGGCGACGGCGGCGGCTGCTCGAGCCAGTGCGGCACCGACGCCGCGCCGGCCGGCTGCAAGATGGCGAAGAAGAAGTCGTGAGCTAAGCTCTGGCCATGCGCCGACTGCTCGCGATCGCCGTTCTGCCATTGTTCACCGGCTGCAGCGAGTGGTTCTTCTCCGGCGTGGCCAGCCCCGACCGTTCGCGCCCGGTGGTGCTGGTCGAGACCACCGGCGGCATCGAACTCGGCGCCGCGACCGAATACGGCATCCTGACCCTGGGCCGCACCGCGACCGAGGGACCGTGCCGCGTGCACTACTTCCTCGGCCCGACGCCGATGGTCGACGACGGCGCCCTCGCCGCCACCGGCAGCCTCTTCACCCGCGCCGAGATCGACCTCAAGACGCCCACCGTGCAGGTCCTCGCCCGCGCGCCGACCGCCGAAGACGAGCTGCTGGCGATGTGGACGCCCGACGGCAAGGCCACGCGCCTGGTCGACGTTCAGCTGTGCCGGACGCCGGGCATCGAGGGCGACGTGCTCGACCATCCCGGCGAGGAGATCCCGACCGGCGCCGCGATCCTGCGCCGCAACGATCACGACCTGCGGCTCGATTTCGTCGGCCTGATCGCGGGCCGCGCGACCGTCGACAGCGGCCCGACCAAGGGCCGCTACTTCGTCTTCGCCGGCGTCGATCGCATCCGCGAGATGCTCGCCGTGCCCGAGCGACACCCGGTCGACTACGAGCCGAAGTATCGCCCCGACGGCATCACGGTGATGAAGCCGATCAAGCAGTAGCCGACCGGACCGGGCACCGTCCGCACCTCACTCGCGGCGGATGCCGGCCAACGCCAGCACCTGATCGACGACCTTCTCGAGCACGAACAGCACCATCTGTTCGGAGGCCAGGATCTCGTCCTCGCCGCCCGGGATCACGACCGAGCCATCCTCGCGGGTGATCGCCGCGACGACACAGCCGCGCGGGAAGCCCGCGTCCTTCACCTTCTTGCCGACCAGCTTGCTGCCGGGCTGGACCTCGATCTCGAGCACCTCCGCCTTGCCCTCCTCGATCGTCGCGATCGAGGAGATGCTGCGGCTGCGGACGAAGGCGAGGATACGGTTGGCACAGAGCAGGCGCGGCGAGACCGCGACGTCGATGCCGAGCTGCTGGTAGAGCGAGACGTAGTCGGGCTTGTTGACCAACGCGACCGTGCGCTTGGCGCCGAGATTGCGCGCCAGCTGGCACGACATCAGGTTGCGCTCGTCCTGATCGGAGATGCCGAGGAACGCGTCGCAGTCGCCGACGTGTTCCTCGTGCAGCAGGTTGATGTCCGTCGCGCCACCGTGCAGCACGGTGACGCCGGCCAATGCCTCCGAGAGCTGCTCGGCGTCGCCGCGATCCTCGACGATGATCTTGACGCTGACGTGCTCGCGCTCCAGCGCCATGCAGACCTGCTTGCTGATGCGCGCGCCGCCGAAGACGACGACGTTGCGCGTCGACCGCCGGCGCTCGCCGAGCTTCTTCTCGAACGACGCGATCGCCTTGGGTTCGCCGAGCGCGAAGATCTCGTCACCGGCCAGCAGTTCGTCGTCGCCGCCCGGAACGATGACGTCGTGATCGCGATCGATGGCGACGATCAGCATCCCGCCCGGGATCTTGACCTCCTTCAGCCGCTTGCCGGTGAACGGGCCGGACTCGGGGATGCGGAAGCGCTGCAGCTGGACCTTGCCCTCGGCGAAGTTCTCGACGCCGAGCCCCCGGCTCTGACGCACGGTCTTGACGATCTCCTCGGCCGCCAGATCGTCGAGCGACAGCAGCAGATCGTGCTGCAGGTTCTTGCGGTAGAAGGTCTTGCTGCGCCGCACCGCCGAGGTGTCGCGCAGCCGCAGCACGGTCTTCTTGGCCCCCATGCGCTTGCCGAACAGGCAGCACAGCATGTTGACCTTGTCGTCGCTCGAGACCGCGAGCAAGAGGTCGGCGCTGTGGGCCTCGGCCCGATCGAGCACGTCGGGACGCGAACCGTCACCGCTCACGGCCTGGACGTCGAGCAGGTCGGCGACGGTCCGCATGCGCTGCAGGTCCGGATCGATGACCGTGATCGAATGGCCTTCGGTCGACAGCACCTTGGCCAGGTACGTTCCGACCTCTCCGAGACCAACGATCAAGATGTTCATCGCGGCCGGGGAGGATACTGTCTCCGGCCTCCTTGATCCTCCTCCTGGACAACAAGGACTCGTTTGTCTGGAACCTGGCCCAGGCTCTCGCCGTGCTCGGCGCGCGGGTCCGCGTCGAACGCAGCGACGAAGTGACCCTCGATTCGATCGGCGGCGCGCGCGGCCTCGTGCTCTCGCCGGGCCCGGGTCGCCCCGAACAGGCCGGTCGTTCGCTGGCCGCGATCCGCCGCTGGTCGGGAGCGCTGCCGATCCTCGGCGTCTGCCTCGGCCATCAGGCCATCGGCATCGCCTTCGGCGCCGAGCTGCGGCGCGGTCCGCCGGTGCACGGCCGGGCGACGGCCATCGACCACGACGGCCGCGACCTGTTCGCCGGCCTGCCGAGCCCGTTCCGCGCCTGCCGCTACCACTCGCTCTACCTCGCGACGGTCCCCGACGTGCTCACCGTCACCGCGCGCGACGAGGCCGGTGGCGTCATGGCGATCCGCCACCGCACCCACCCCACCTTCGGCGTCCAGTTCCATCCCGAGTCCTTCCGCACCGAGCACGGCACGGCGCTGCTGCAGAACTTCCTCGCCGCGGTGGCCGCATGAACGCCATCGAACTCACAGGCCTCGGCAAGAGCTTCGGCGGCAATCATGTCCTGCGCGGCCTCGACCTCGTGGTTGCGAGCGGCGAGCTGCTCGGTCTGATCGGCCCCAACGGCGCTGGCAAGTCGACCCTGCTGCGAACCCTGATCGGACTGGTGCAGCGCGATGCCGGGTCGGTCGCGGTCCTCGGCCGCGACCCCGCGCAGCAGGCACTCGCCATCCGCCGGCACTGCTGCTACCTGCCTGGCGAGACCGGCGTCTATCAGCAGATGACGGGGGCCGAGTTCCTCCGCTTCGCGCTCGGCTTCTACCCGCGTCACCGACTCGAGCTCAGGGAGCTGCTCGCGACCGAATTCGCGCTGCCGCTGCGGCATCGGGTCGGCAGCTACAGCGCCGGCATGAAGCAGAAGCTGGCGTTGATGGCGACGCTGAGCGCCGACGTCGACCTCTACGTGCTCGACGAGCCCGACCGCGCGCTCGATGCCTCGGTCCGCTTCTTCCTGCGCGACGTGCTGCTCGAGCTCAAACGCGCCGGCAAGACGATCGTGCTCAGCTCGCATCACCTCAGCGAGGTCGAGACCCTGGCCGACCGCCTCGAGTTCCTGCTCGACGGCCGCCTGGTCGAGCCCGACCGCCTGCGCCGCGCCCGCGCCACGCTGCGGCAACGGCCGCGCGTTCGGCTGCGTCAGGGCGCCGCGCTGGCCGCCGGCGCGCGGCTGTTGCACCGCGACGGCGACGGCACGCTGATC
>JAGQRA010000301.1 GCA_020425885.1 Planctomycetota bacterium
TCGACGTCGCCCGCGCCGCCGGTGGCACCCTGCTGCTGGCCGCGGTCCGGGCCGATCCCGGCCTGCCGCCGGTCGTCGAGCTGTTTGCCGCCGAGCGGCCATCGGGCCCCTGGTCGCCGCTCGCCGGCAGCCTCGCCGTGCCGCGCTCGGCGCTCGACCATGCCGCGTTGCCGATTCGCGCGGCGCGGGTCATGTTCGCGATCGACGCCGCCGGCACCGCACGCGAGATCGTCGTGTCGAATGCCGAGAGCACCGGCTTCCTGCGGCTGCCGATTCCCGGGCGATGACATCACCCGGCGGCGGCTGGCCGGGCGATGCCGACAGTTGTCGTCACCGGGTTGACGACGGCTGTCGTCAGCGCTATGACGACAGCTGTCGTTATCAACGCAACCGACGCAACACGATGGCCAAGACCGGCAAGAAGCCGCAACCGAGCGGCAATCCCACCCCGGCCCAGTACGAGATCCTCGAGATCGTCTGGGCGGCCGGCGACTCCGGCAGGAGCCTGGCCGAGATCTGGCAGGCGATCCAGGAACGGCGCGAGGTGGCCCGAACGACGGTCCAGAACCTCGTCGACCGCCTCGTCAGGCGCGACTGGCTGGCAAGGCGCTCGAGCGACGGCGCGATCCGCTTCCACCCCACGGTCGATCAGGCCGCGGCCGACCGCCTGCTGGCCGGCGACTTCCTCGAAGGGTTCTTCGGCGGCCGCGAGGTCGAAGCGTTCTCGAGCCTGCTCGGCGCCGGGTCGCTCGACGGCAAGGAGCTGGCGCGACTGCGCGGTCTCGTCGACGCCGCGATCACGGCGGCCAGGAAGCGAGGCAGCAAGTCATGACCACGGCGATGACGAGTTGGCTCGGCCTGGCCCTCGACCTGACGCTGCTGGCGGCGCTCGCCAGCGGCATCGGCCTCCTGCTGCTCGGCCTGATGCGGACGCGCTCGGCGGCCGCGCGCAACGGCGTGCTGGTCACGGGGCTCGTCCTGGTTGCCCTGACGCCGGCGTTCGCCGTTCTCGGTCGGACCCTGGACCTGCACCTGTTCGCGCCGATCCGGGTCGCCGCGCCGACCATTACCGCCCCGGAAGCGCCGAGCCCGGCAAACGCCCAGACGAACCCCTCCGGCCCCGCGAGCGGCAAGCCGGCAGCGCGCGCGCCTGGTTTCGTCGCGACCACACCTGAAGCCGCCCCACAGCCGCCGAGCCTGACCTGGCTCGCGCCGGGTCTGCTGCTGTTGTGGCTGGCCGGCGCGCTCCACCACGCGCTGCGGATCGCGCGCGGGCACAGCCGCGCGTTCCGGCTGGCGCAGCACTCACGTCCGACCCGCGATCCACGGCTGCTGCGCATCGCCGGCGACGCGGCGGCCGCCGCGCGGCTGCGCAGACCGCCGCGGCTGTGCGTGTCGGAGCTGGTGCCGGCGCCGATCACGCTCGGGCTGCTGGCGCCGCGCATCGTGCTGCCCCCGGACGTCGCCGCCGAACTCGACCCGAACCGCCTGCGTGCCGTCGTGCTGCACGAGATGGCACATGTGGCCAATCGCGACCGCTGGCTGCGGGTCCTGCAGCAGCTCGTCATGGTGTGCCACTGGTGGAATCCCCTCGTCCGCACCCTGATGCGCCGCGTCAACGCCGTGCGCGAGGAACTCTGCGACGAGCTCGCGGTGACCGCGGTGTCGCCGCTCGAGTTCGCCGACGTCCTGGTCCGGCTCGCCGCCGCGGCCAGCCATCGCAGCATCGAGCCGGCCGCCTGCGCCGTGCTCGGCAAAGGCGAACTCGAACAGCGGGTGCGCCGACTCTTGAATCACCCCCTTGCACCCGACCGGAGAGAGAAGATGCATGTCCTGAATCGTGGTTGGATCGCGCTCGCCGCGGCCTGTCAATCAGTCGTACTCACGTTCGCTGCCGGTACGCTGGCAGCCCAGAGCACCGCCACGCTCGAAGTGACCGTCCGGTGGCAGAACGGCGACCCGGCGGTAGGTCAGAGCGTCGTGACCCAGGAGCTCGCCGCCGCCAACAGCTCGTTGGCGCAGCGCTTCGCGACGACCGATCAGAACGGCGTGGCGACGATCACTGGCCTCACCCCGGGCCTGGTGATGGTCCGCACCGCCGCGCGGCAGACCCTGCTCGATACCGTGCCGGCCGATCGCACCTACCGACACACCGTGAAGCTGAGCGGCTGCACCGTCGACGGCACCGTGGTCGCGGCCGGAAGCTCCACTCCGATCGCCGGCGCCCGCGTCCTGCTGTGGACCAGCATACTGAACCAGGAAGGCGAACAGGTGGCGGTCACGGACGCCCATGGCGCCTTCACGTTGCGCGATGTGCCCGATGGCTTCCGCATCGGCGTGCGCGCGGCCGGCTTCGCCCCGACGCGGCCGCTCGTCGTGCGCGCGCGCGGCGAACGCGTCGCGATGGCCTTCGCACCGACCGCTGCCGATGGCCGCGTCTCCGGCACCGTCGTCGATGTCAACGGGCAGCCGATCGCGGGCGCGCAGGTGTTCGTCGGGCCCGAGTGGACCGAGGCCCGCGGCGACAAGGTGCCGGGCGAGATCGTGGTCACCGACGCCAGCGGCGCGTTCCGCTGCGACTGCGTGGCGCCAGGTCCGCTGACGATCAAGGCGCGCGCGACTGGCCATGGGCCGGCCGCGATAGAGCTCGACGTCGCCGGTGCCGAGACCGTCACCCTCACGCTGCAGCCGGAGGTCCGCATTCGCGGCGTCGTGCTCGACGAACGGGACCGGCCCGTCGCCAGGGCGAACCTTTTCGTCGGCCAGTCGTGGACCTTCTGCAGCGCCCACACGATGACCGCCGCCGACGGTTCGTTCGAGCTGGCCGGCGCGCCGGCCGGTGAGTTGGAACTGCACGCCAACGACAACAAGCAGCTCCGCTGCAAGGCGACGCTCACCACCACCGCGGGCGAGATCGCGACCTGGAACCCGCGCGTCGGCCTCGGCGACCGGTTGAGCGGCCGGGTCCTCGACGCCCACGGCAGGCCGTTGTCGGGCTGGTACGTCTATGCCATCTGCGCCGGCGACGACTTCTGGTATCGCGGCGGTCACACCGACGCCGAGGGCCGGTTTGCATTCGGCCAACGTCCTGCAACCGGCACGTTCTCGCTGAGCACGAATCCACGCGGCAGCGCGGCCGCGGTCCTGGTCAGCCGCGACGTCGACGCGACGCAGAGCCAGGACCTCGTCGTCCCCGACGGCGCGTTGCCGAGCGGCACCGTGAAGGCGCACTTCGTCGACGCCAATGGTCAACCCGTCGCCGGGGCCGTGGTGAAACTGTCCTTCGCCGGCATGCTCGCGATCGGCCGCCACGCGGCCGACCCCCGAACCGGCCGAGTCGAGATCGGGCCGCTGCCGCCGCGCGATTACCAGCTTCAGGTCGAGGTCAACGGTCGGATCCTGAAGGACCTCGGCACGGCGACCGTCGGGCCGGAGCAGGTCGTCGACCTCGGCGTCGTGGTCATCGACTGACAGAGTGACGGCTCGGCCGCGCCGGCGATCGGAACCGACGAAGTGTCGGATTCTCCGAGATTCTTGCGTGGCCGGAGGGCGCTTCGTCGGATGACCCTGGCACCACCATCCGCGGAGCGCCTCCTTGCTGACGCCTGACCAGAATCGCCGCCTCGAGCGCCTGTTTGCCCTGGCTGCCGAGCGGCCACCGACCGATCGAGCGGCCTTGTGCGCCCGCGAGTGCCGGGGTGAGCCCGAACTGCTCGAGGAGCTGGCATCCCTGCTCACCGTGCTCGCGCTCGAGGAGGAGGAGGAGGAGGAGGAGGAGGAGGAGGAGGAGGCGCATTAGTGGCCGCCGCGCCGCGCTGCGGCGTCGGCAGGGATCAGAGATGCACGGCCTGACCGTTGGTGTAGTCGGCGACGTTGAGGTTGAGTTCGAGCTGAATGGCCTGCAGTGCCAGGTCGAGGCCGACGAACGCCGCCGGGATCGTGCCGGGCAGCGCCAGGGGGAACTCGCGGACGCCGTTCTGCATGGTCGCGAGACCGAGCAGGATCGGTGCGTTGCCCGGGCCACCGATGACGGAGAAGCCGTTCGGCTGGCTGGCGAGGGTCAACGGCAGATGGGAGGCCGTCTGGAAACCGATGTTGCCGCCGAGGATCGAGAACGCGAACGGCCACAGCGAGTCGGTGACGCGCACCATCAGCCCGTCGCGACGCGGGTTGCCGCCGATGTCGGGGAACAGCCCGTTCATCGCGAGGTTGGCGCCGGTCGTGCCGAGGCGTGAGCTGGTCGGGTCGATGCCGCCGACGTGCAGGTTGGCGCTGGTGACGAACGGGCCGAGGATGTAGGTCCACGGCGTCGAGAACGACGGTGCACTTTGCAGCCCGGCCCAGGTCGGATCGGGCGCGCCGGGGCGTTCGTTCTCGCCGACGGTCGCCGCGGTGTTGGCGCCGATCAGATCGGCGCGGAACAGGGCGTGGCCATCGGTGCTCGGCCACAACGGGTTCGCCGGCAGATCGACGCCGATGTAGAGCGGCTCGGGTTGGAAGGGTGACTGCCCGATCATCAGCCCGAACGGGATGCCGAAGCCGTCGTACATGATCCAGGTGCCGCGCTGGCTGTTGCTCGACGGCGGCGTCAAGAGCCCGGCTATGCGCAGACGCTCGCCGGCCGCGCTCATGTCGGGGCCGCCAGCGGTGGCGCCGTCGCGGACGACGAGATCGTAGGTCTCCGGCGTCGACAGCCTCTCGTCGGCGACCCAGTGGTAGATCCCCGACAGGCGGACGAAGTTGTTGAGCGCACCGACGGCCTGAAAATGCTCCGGATCGAGCACCATCAGAGCCTCGGCGCGGTTGCCGACGTCGGGTCGGCCGACGTAGGAGGCGCAGGTGATGGTCTGCCGCTGCGGATCCTGCGGGAAGAAGACGAACGGGTTCACCTGCGCGCGGATGCCGGCAACCGTGCCGCTGGCGATCGTGGCGGTGATCAGGAGTCGATTGAGCTGCATTGTTCTTGCCTCGGATGCAGCGTGAGAGGGCGGATGATCACTATGCCATGACCCTCGTATGGCAACACGGAACCGTTTCCCGGATCAGGTCGGTCTGGGCACGGCCGCGCGTGGTGGCCGACCCGCGGCAGATCAACGCACGGCAGGCAGGGCCGCCGGCTGCGGTGTGCGGTCAGCGTTGTCGACCTCGTGATGCCAGATGGTGCGAGGGCCCGGCACTCCACACCCCGCGACCACCCACCGGCCGTCCGGAGCCACCGCGAGGCAGCCGATCGGTTCGCGCGCGCGCCCGCTGTCCGCCGTCGCCTCCCAGGCCTGTTCGATGTTCAGTCGCGGCGTCAGGTCGTCACCGATCCGCCACACCCGGATCACCCCGGTGTCGGCGGCGGCGATCACCTGGCCATCGCGCGACGAGGCGAGCCTCGTCGTCCAGGTCATCGGAGTCTCGGTACCAGCGCCGAGGCGCTGCGGCCCGGGCTCACCCGGAGTCAGGCAGTAGACGCCGCCGAAGCCGCCGAACAGGATCGAGTCGCCGCTGCCGCGAGCAAGACAGGTGACCCCGATCTCGGTCGCGTCGAGCAGCAGGCGCGGCGGCATCAAGCCGGCTTCGGCACGACGCAGCTCGTAGATCCGGTCATCTGCGGCGGCGATGACGGCGTCGCCGTCACGCGAGTAGATCGCGTCGATCCACCACGGGCCGACCGGTTGCTCGTGCCAGCGCCGATCGACCAACGCGATCTCGCGCCGCTTGCCCGAACGCGTGACGACGATGGCGTGGGTCTCGAGCGGATGCACTGCCAAGGCCGCGATCGGGCCGTCGCACTCGGCGATGGTCTCGACTTCGCCGCCGTCCAAGAAGTACGACGCCAACACCCGACCCGTTGCCAGGAACACCCGGTCGCCGGTGTGGCTGAACATGGCGGCCACGACGTCGCCGGCGGCGGACTCGCCGGTGCCGGCTTCCCCCGTTTCGCCGGTGTCCAGGTTCATCCAGCCCAGCCTCGCCGCGGACGCCCACAGGATGCGCGCGCCATCGTCGTCGAAGCGGATCGTACGGACCTCGGTGGTTGCCGCCGGCCACGACCTGGTCACGACCTCCTTCCGGTCCGTGTCCGGCGGCGCGCTGCTGCAGGCAGCCAGCAAGATGATCGAGAGCCCCGTGTGCCAGTTCATCACCACTCCACTTCGAACACGTGCCACTTCGTGACCGCAACCACCGCCCTGGTCTCTGCGTCCGCAACGAGACCGACGGCCAGCACCTGGTCCTTGCCGATCTCGATCGTCGTCACCCGAGGCGACTCCTCGCCGCTGACGATCACGACGCTGCCGTCGTCGAGACCGACGACGAAGCCGTCGTCGCGGATCGCGATGCTGCGCACGGCGGCACCACATGCGATCCCGGTGTCCTCGAAGGCCCGACCGTTCCACCTGGCCACACGCCCTGTCCGGGTGCCCACCATCGCCCGCAGCTCCGCATCGAGCGCGATCGCGGTCACGTCCGAGGGTGCGCCTTCGAGCTCCTGCCAAACGCCCGTGAGCGGTCTCCGGGTCACCTGGATCGAGCCGGTCGGGGTTGCGACCAAGCCGAGGAACGTGCTGGCGCGACGCACCTCGAGCGCCGCCACCGCCGGCAGCGTCGACGGTTCCTCGCGAACCAGCGTCTGCAGATCATCGGCGTAGGATCGCATCAGCCACGGGTCCTGGGCATTCGTTCGCGACAGCAGGATCACCCGCTCGCCAGCCACCGCGGCACACTCGCGCGGATCCTCCCCCGGCCCATGGGTGCGGGCGAGTCCGATCACGCGCGGTGTGCCCTCACTCCATTCGCACAGCACGAGCCGACCGAGCCGGGTTCCGACCACGAATCGGGGGGCATCCATCGCGCTGACGAATCTGACATCACCGGCCGGCAGGCGGATCGGTTCGGGCAGGGCGCGATCGACCGCGTCCTCGCTCGGGAACGGCAGCACGCGGATGCCGCGACGGGAGGCCACGGCGACCGACCGCTCGTGGATCGCGGCCGCGATCCAGTCGTCGCCCGGGGCATGGATGTAGCCGTGCTGTCGCCGCCGGACGACGTCGATGCTGTGGCGGACCTGGGTCGGATTGTCGGCGAGATCGTAGGCGTCGAAGGCCAGCTGCATCGGTCCGGGCACTGCACTCGCCTCGACCACGGCCACCCGGTCGTCCTCGAGGCGCACCGGACCGCCACCGAGGGAATCCAGGCGCTTGATCTTCTCGTCGAAGGTGATGCGCAGCTCGCTGCCGGCATCGACGATATCCGCCGGGGCGATGTACTCCGCCTGTCTGGTATCGAGGTCGACTTCGATGACGAGCACCCTTTCTCCGGCGTCACCATCACGGGCTGCCCGCACCGAGATCTTGTTGGTCCCGCTCTGCAACGTGACGTTGCCCTCGAACAACTCGCCGGCCTTCTCGAACGGGATCGGTTCCGAATCACCGGCCAGGACCGCCTGGACCCGGTCGGCATTGCTCTTCACCTTCAGCGGAAGGAGGGTCGCGTTCGTCAGGGCCGGCGTTGTCGATGCCAGCTCCAACTCGATCGGCGGTCGCGCCGGCCTTTCGAACGTGATCTCGACCGATCGCTGTTCGGCCTGGTTGCCGAATGAGTCCGTGTAGTCGACGCGGGCGACCAGATCGGTGCCCGTCGAGCTGTCGACCTCGAAGCGCCAATCGTCGCCATCCCGCTCCACTGCCAGCGGCCCGCCGGTCTCGGACTCGAGCCTGGCGATCGGCCGGACGGAATCGGCACCGGGGTCGGCGTCGTCGATGCGGAAGCGCAGCACGCAGGGCTTTCCCGCTTCGACTCGGACCTGCTTCGCGAGCCCGACGATCTGCGGCGGCGTGCACTTGACCACGACGGCGACTTCGGTGGCGTGTTCGCGATCACCGTGCGTGAACGTGCATCGCATCGGCACGGTATCGCCCGGCATCGTGTCCGAGACCGTGTCCGGCAGCCGGTAGCGACCATCCTCGGCCACGAGCTGGACACCGGCCATTTCGAATCGGAACCCGTTCGTCGCGACCTCGAACCCCCTGGAACCGACGCGAATCCGATCACCCGGGTTCGCGAGGCCGAGCATCTCGCACAGTCGCCGCTCGACGAGCTCCTCGAACTGGTGATGCGCCCGCGCCCCGAACTGGCCGACGCCGGCGAGCGACGCCTCGGCCGCGAGCAAGCGTTCGATCGCGACCCCCGCGGGATCCTCCTCACCCAACGCCGCCAGGACCTCGATCATTCCGGTCACGTCCTCGTCGGGCCAGATGATCCTGCCCCAGGCCAGTCGGGCCGCGGCGTAGTCGCCGGCCTCGAACGCCTCGAGCCCGGCGCTCTTCGCCGTCAGGTCGCGATCGTTGAAGTACCACAGCAGGCCGCCGGCCGCGACCAGCAGGACGATCACCGCGATCGCGCTGTCGCGCAGCCGTACCCATCGGCGCGTGCGTCGGATCGCGAGTTCGAGCACGGCGACCTCAGCGTCCGGCAGGCCGCCCTCCCGGGCAGCCTCGAGGGCATCGCGCGCCCGCGACAGGTTGCCCGTGCGCAGCCAGCCGCGGACCTGGTCCTCGTACGAGCGTGCGATCTCGGTGCGGAGTTCGTCGAGCTCCACACGCATGCGCGCCACACAGGCGTGCTCCTCCTCGCTCTGGGCCAGCGCCGCGAGTTCGCGCAGGCATCGGTCCGCGGCGTCGGGATCATCCGATTCGAGCGCGACCTCGACCGTCTTGGTCTGCACGAAGAAGTCGTGTTTTCGTTCGCGCTCGCGCAGCTGACGCCAGTTCTCGAGCGCCTCCTCGTCGCGCGGGCACAACGCGAGCAACTCCTTCCACAGCTCGAGGCCGGCCCGCGGCCCCTCGCGAAGGTCTTTCGCCCGCGCCTTCTTGCGCAACTTCTGCACGCGCGGTCCGAGGCTGCGCGTCCTGTTCTGGAGCCGCTTGATCAGATCGGTCGCCTTCGGCGCCAGCTCGGCGATGCGCTCGAGGGCCTTCTGGACGTCGCCGAAGCGCGCCGCCTGCATCAGCTCCATCGCCTCGTCGAAGATCCCGACCGCCTGGCGGTAATGCGCCAGATGCTGGCCGCAGCGGTCACAGCAGCGTGAGCCGCGGCGCACGACCGTGCGGCAGACCCCGCAATCCTCGACCAGCGATTCGCCACAGGAGCCGCAATGCAGTGCGACCTGATCGGTGAGGACGCTGCACTTCGGGCAACGCTCGGGCACCTCGGGTTGTGGTGTGACCCGGATGCGATCGACCGCCGCGAGCAGCTCGGCCGCGCTCTGGATCCTGCGTTCCGGCGATCGCTCGGTCAGCCGCGCGATCAGCGAACGCCATGGCTCCGCCAGCTCGTCCTCACGGCCCGAACCCGGCGGTGCTGCCGTCAACGCGAATCGCAGGGTCAGGCCCAGGGCGAACAGGTCCGACCGCGGCGTCGCTTCGCCCCCGGCCTGGAGCTCCGGCGCGGCGTAGCCCGCGGTGCCGACGCCCCGGGCGCGCGTCGATCCGGCCGCGCCCGAACCGGCGAGTCCGAAATCGGCCAGGTGGGCCTGGTCGTTGTCAGTGAGCAGGATGTTGGCGGGCTTGATGTCGCGATGCAGGATGCCGTTCCTGTGCAGATGGTCGAGCGCCCGCGCCATCGCCTTGGCGAGATCGAACATCTCCGAGGCATCGAGCGGGCCGCGCTCGCTGACCCGCTGCTGCAGCGAGCCGCGCCGGTAGTACGGCATGACGAGGAACGGGCCATCCGGATCGCGCCCGTAGTCGAGACACGGCACGATGTCGCCACACCACCCCTGCGCCAGCACCTTGATCTCGCGCCGGAAGCGACCGCGCACCGCGGGCGAGAGCGATCGCGGTCGCTTGCGGCAGACCTCACGTTCGTTGCGTATGTCGCGAACCAGCGTGACGGTGCCCATGCCGCCTTCGCCGATGACCCGCAGATCGACGTAGTAGTCGTCGGTTCGAACCGGCCACTCCTCGCCGTCGCCGTCCGCATCGGCACGCCGAACTTCGACCTGAACCACCGTCGCGTCGTCGCCGAGTGGCTCCGGCGATTCGTCGTACCAATCGCCGGGCATCGGCGTCGGTTCATCGGTGGCCGGGATCGTCACTCCGCAGCCCACGCAGGTGGTCGCGTCGTTCTCGTTCTCGCACTCGCACCTGTGGCAGATCATCACCCCGTCCCCTTCTCGTTCTCGACCGCCTCGCGAATCGCATCGAGCGACTCGCTGCTGCCGGTATGTTCCGGGGTCTCTTGCATCGCGCGGGGGAACGGTGCCGAAGATTCGCACCGGCGCCCGCCAGCGTCGCCAGTGTGACCGAGAAGGTCAAGTGGACTTCCGATCGCCGCGGTCACCGGCGACGAGAGCCGGGTTCGAGCCAACCGCGATGACAACGAGCATTCCTGCCAACCGGCACACTCCAGAGCAGCGACGCGAACCCGGCCCCGGCCGTGGCGACGAGCTACTCTTCGATCTCGGCTCTCGCCCGCCACCGTCACGACCATGACCTCTCCCGACAAACCGGCCGCCGACGACGGCCCCACACCGCTACGCCCAGAGCACGACAGCATCCTCGACCAGCTCGAGCGTCGCATCGGCGCCGCCGCGCGCGTGGTGCTGCACGACCCCGAGTCGGGCACCTCTCTCGCCGGCAGGCAGCAACCCGGCGAGGTCGCCGCTGACCATGACACCGGCGGCCGCTATCGCGTGCAGGGTCTGCTCGGTCAGGGCGGCGTCGGCGCCGTGCACCAGGGCCGCGACGCCGACCTCGGTCGCGACGTCGCGTTGAAGTTCCTGCACGAGAGGTTCAAGGACCGGCCCGACGTGCTGCACCGCTTCGTCGAGGAGGCGCAGATCGGCGGCCA
>JAGQRA010000302.1 GCA_020425885.1 Planctomycetota bacterium
CGCGGCCGCAGACTCGGCGCTCCTGATGGGTGGCAGCTTCGCGACCTCAGCCCAGCGAACGAATGACGCAGTGGACAACTCGGTGCAGAAGTACGTTCACGGGACTCGGGGCGAAGTCGCCGGTGTCCGGCCCGTGATCCGCATTCCGGGCCGCTGACGCCGGGCCCCCTGACTGCCGAGGAAGGGCCGCCGTCGTGCTCGATTGCGCGTTCCTCGTCAGCGCCAGATGTACAGATCGGTAGGTGGCGGGTTCTGGCTCGTGTCCTCGACGAGCGCGTAGATCGCGTCGCTGGTGGCCCAGAGTGCGCGGATATGCGTGTCTGGCAGTTCGTGCTTCGCGATCGGGTTGCCGAAGGGGCCGTATCGATGAAGGGTGGATGTTCCCGCGGCCAGGACGACGCCGTCGCCGAAGGCCGTCAGCAGTCGGGGGGCATCGCCGAACTTGTCGGTGAACTGGATGAACACGTTCGGCACGCCCTTCCAGAGGAAGGTGTCGGCGCCGATCGAGGCCAGGGCCCAGGCATAGGAGTTGCCGGTGACCTCCGATACCGTGTCCGATGCCGGGGCGAAGGGCAGTTGCGTGGCCGCCGCGGCCGACACCCGGTAGACCTGATTGGCGGCTCGAACGAGGAGGTCGGTGTCGACCGTGGCCACCTGATCCACCTTCGTGATCGCACCTGCGGCCGCCGCGGCGGTGTCGACAGCGGCGGCCGCGTTCGCCTTGACCGGTTCCACACCGGCCGCTCCCAGCCAGAACAGGGCCTTGTCCGGACCGGCCACGGCGTGCAGCTGGTCCTTGATCGCATGGAGCAGGTCGACGGGGGTGCTGACCGGGTACGAGGTCGGGGTTGCGCCCCGCACGCGCAGGACATTGGTTCCTCCCGACGCCGCGTGGTCGTAGGCGAAGCCGTCCTGCAGCAGCACGAAACTGGCGGTCGTGGGCACGCTGGCCGCGGTCACGCTGCTGCCCGCTTCGACCGTCGCTTCTTCCTCGTCCCACGCGCAGCCGTAGACGGCGATGTCCTTGTCGTTGTGGGCCAGGACGTAGGCCTTGCTGTCGTCGGCTGCGGTCGCCAACACGTGAATGTCCTTGGAGTCCTGGACCTTGATCTGCTTGTAGTTGCCGTACTGGTCGATTCGGTGCAGGGAGTGCCACCCGCCTGCAATCGGCACGGTGAACAGCAGGTTGGAACCGTTGTCGCTGGCGGCCAGGAATTCCGGACGGCTGGCGAAGGCCGGGTTGTTGAACTCCGTGATGGTCTGGCCGTCGCTGGTGCCGACGATGAACTGGTTCGGACCCTCGGTATCGAGCACCCGCCCATACCATGCGCGCAGGCGCTTCGAGACCGGCCCCTGCGATGGTTGGAGCTGACCGAGGCTGGTGATCTTGACGGGCGGGCCACCCTTGCCCGTGTTCGAGAGCATCGTGACCATCAAGAGGATCACGACGATCATGACCACGATGGTCAGCGTGAGCCGTTCGTCGAATTCGTCCTTCCTGCGCATGTCCATGGCGGCTGGCCATTCTCCCGCGTGACGGTCTGCCCGCGCGCCAGAAACCCGCAGATCGTGTGGTCTGCGGCGACGGTCGGCAGCGAGTTCGTCCTCAGCCGCCGACGGCGACCGTCTCGCGCTCCCGCCGCGCGGTCCGCAGCGCCTCGACCGCGTGCGGCAGCGCATACTGCTCGCCGACCCAGCCACTGACGAAGCGGCCGCCGCGCGCCTCGCCGCGCAGCTCGAGCGCCCGCAGCGCGCGCAGCAGCAACCGCCACGGCACCGGGAAGCGCTCATCCTGCAGCAGGCTGTGGCTGACGACGCCGAAGCGCAGCAGCACGGCGCGGGCGCAGAGTTCGATCGCGGCCTCGCTGGCGCGGGTTTCGGCGGCCGGCAGCGGCAGCAGGCTCCAGCGGCCGACGGCGTAGAGCGGGAACTTGCGGCGCGACGGCGGCACCACGAGCTGGCGCATCGCGGCGAACGAATCGCAGGTGACGAGGCCGAGACCGACCAGTTCGGCCAGCCCGTCCTCGAGCTGGCTCGGCAGCAGGCGGCTGTGGCTCTGCAGGTCGGTCGGGAACA
>JAGQRA010000303.1 GCA_020425885.1 Planctomycetota bacterium
AGGTGCCCGGCGCCACGTCGATGCGATCGCCGGGGACGGCGATCGCGAGGGCATCCCGGATCTCGGGCAGGCCACCGGGGCCGACGAAATGCGTGCTCTGTGCCGAGAGCAGCGTCAGACAGGCGGGGAAGGACATCAGCAGATGGCGCATTCGGGCTCTGGGCGAGGGGATGGGCATCGGCCGCCGCGACGGAGGAGGGGGCTCACGGTCACGCGCGACCATGGCTCCATGCGTCATCCGCGATCCGCCCTTCAGTGGTTTGTGCCCGATCCGTGCCGTGAGGTCGGAATCGTGACATGGACGAGGTGGCTGGCGGAGCGATGCCGGTCGCGAGAGGATGACGCCTCTCCTGCCGTCGCATCGCTCGCCGGCCGGAATCCGATCCGCTCTGCCACTTTCGGGCTAACAGCGAGGACCACATGACCGTCTCGTTGCCATGATCACCGCACCGACACCCTCCCTGTCCACCGGCGTGATGCTCGCGTCGATGGTCGTCGCCGCGGCCAGCCGGGACGTGCGCGGCCAGGACGAGGGTCGCGCTGGGCACGCCCGGGAGTCGGCCGTGGTCGAGCAACTCGCAACCCCGGCGGCCTCGCTGCTGCTGGCTGCGGACGGGCCAGACGCGCAGCGATTCGTCGTCGTCGGTGGCGGCGCCGAACGCGATCCGGCTGTCATCTGGCGAACGACCGATGGCGGCAGGACCTTCGCGGCGGCGAAGCTGCCCCCGATCACGAGGAGGCTGTACGACGTCCGCTTCGTCGACGGACGCCTCGGCTTCGCCTGCGGGCTCGGCGCCACCCTGCTGCGCACCAGGAACGGTGGCGCCACCTGGGAATCCGTGATGGTGCCGTGCAAGGATGCATGGCTCGCTTCGGTCGCCTTCGTGGACGAGAAGCTCGGCATCGTCGTCGGCGCCCACGCCGGGCCGCTGCTGCTGTGGACCGAGGACGGGGGGGATACCTGGACGCGGGGAGAGATTCCCGGGCCGCTTGCGAAGGACACCAACAACGTGCGCGACGTGCTCATGCTCGACCGCCGCCACGGCATCGCCTGCGGCGACGGCGGGCTGCTGTTGCGCACCGTCGACGGCTGCCGCTCATGGCAGCGCCTCGAGAGTGGCTCGACGGCATGGCTGCGGCACCTGGCGTTCGTCGACCACGAGCACGGCTTCCTCGTCGCCGGCGACGGGCAGGTGCTCGCCACCGACGATGGCGGGGCGACCTGGACCGCCCGTGGCAAGGTCCCGGGCAAGGCCAACTCGGTGTTGTTCCGCACGCCTCACGAGGGCTACGTCGTGACCATGGACGGGTTGCTCTGTTCGACCGCGGACGGCGGTCGCACGTTCCGCGAGGAACATCGGCATCGGTTCGAGCTCTGCGACCTCGTCGCGCTCGGCGAGAAGACGCTCTGCGTCGGAGGCAACGGGTTCGCAGGTTGGTTGACGCGCTGACGTGCCGGCGTCGGGCTTCGTTGCCCCGTTGCCATGCCGGGCGCGGGCGCCCGCGGAGCGCGGATTCGTGGATCGGCTGCGGGAAGTGGCGGCCTGACCACGAGAAATGATGAACGGATCCGCCGGCCCGGCGCATGCAGAGGTGCCAGGTATCACCCCGGACATTCCCCTCGACATCATGCCCATCCACCCATACCTCCTGCCTCGCCGGTGGCGCCAGAGCCTGTGCGTCATCAGCCTGCTCTGGCTCGGCGTCGTACCGGCTGCCGCCCAGGACGTTCCCGTGAACAGGTTCCTGAACGTCGGCGATCCGATGCCGACGGGGCCCGGTCTCGTCAATGCCATCAGCACGCCGACCGTGGACGCTGGGCAGCTCGCCTACGGGGTCGTCAGCGACCAGGCCTATTCGGTCGTGGTCCTGCAATCGGTCGCAGGTGGTGCCACCACGACCGTCGTCGACAATCAGACGACCATGCCCAACAGCACGCCACCGTTCTGGCAATTCAGCCTGCCGAGGGTCCGCAACGGCCTCGCGATGTTGTACGGCCGCGATTATCCACTCAGCGAACAGGGCCTCTACTACGGCCTGGGCGGGCCTCTCGGGGTCCTCGCCGACCGGGCCACGACGCCCTTCACCGGCTTCAGCAGCTACAGCTTCGCCTTCGACGGCCTGAACGCCGCCTTCTACGCAACCAACCCCGCCGGTGGGCTCTTCCTGGGACAGATCGGCTCCTCCGTCTACCGGACCATCGTACGCGGCAACGACCCGCTGCCCGGAGACCCGGTCGCGCGCATCAACCAGATCCATGTGCCATCGCTGCGCGGCGGCTGGCTCGTCTTCTCGGTCCGCGTCTACGACACGGTGACGTTCCAGTACGCGTATGCCGTGCTCCGCTACGACCTCGCCTCGAGCACGCTGTCGACGGTGGTGGGCAGGCAGACCCCCGTGCCCGGCCTCGGTGGTCCGTTCACGGTCATCGAAGGGGCGACCACCGACGGCAGCTCGGTCGTGTTCGCGGGCAGGCAGGGCAACCCGCTCTTCGGTGGCTGGAGCGGGCTCTGTCGTCTGCGCAATGGCACGTTGTCGGTCATCGCCGACAACTCGGCATCCCTTCCCGGCAGCACCCAGCTGCCACCGTTGTTCGGTGCCGCCAATTCGGGCTGGCTGGCGAACGGCGACGACGTCGCCTTCTGCTGCGGCGATGGCGTCCACGGGCAGACGATCCTCTATGCGCGGTGGCGTGGGCGACTGGTGCGGATCGCCGAACGCGGCGACCAGCTCGGGTCCGGCACCCTCGACAATCTGTATTTCTCGCCGGACGGCTTCGATGGACGCTACGTCACGTTCGTCGCTCGCTACGGGATCGGCCTGCCATACTCGTTGTGCGTCGCGGACCTGGCCTGCGCCAACGTCGAGGTGTACGGGAACGGCTGCGCTCCCGCCGGACCTCCGCCGCAGCTGCGTTCGTCCGGTTGTCCGGCCCCCGGCCAGCAGTTCGCCCTCGAGAGCTCGGGGAACCTCGGTACCGTCGCCTTGGCAGTGATCGGTACCGGTCGCACGCAGGTGCCCTTGCTGGGCTGTGACCTGCTGGTGGCACCGATCCTGTCCTCGCGGCTCGTGCCGCTGCAGGGCGGCACCGTCACGATCGGGTTTGGCACCCTGCCGAGCTGGCTCTCCGGGTTCCGCCTGACAGCACAGGTCTTGTCGCTGGCACCTGCCACAAGTGCCCTGGCAACGACGAACGGGCTCGACGTCACGATCTATTAGGCCGGGCGGGCATCCGTGCAGGTCGATGCCGAAGTCGATGGCGTTCGTCGGGATCGCGCCGAGCGCGTTGTGGCCCCCGGATGGGGCGTAGCCCAACTTCCGCAGTAGCTGGGCAGGTCGGACTGGAAACCAACGACTTAGGTCATTTGGTTGGCACTACACGACGGCGGCC
>JAGQRA010000304.1 GCA_020425885.1 Planctomycetota bacterium
TAGGCCGGACAGCCATCGGCGAAGACGACCAGGGGCCGCGGCTTCGACTCGACCGCGGGATGATGCTCGGCATCGAGTCGCAACACGCACTCCAGCGTGCCCTCGCCCGCCGGCACGGCCGTCGCCACGTCCCCCGTCATGCCGTGCAGCGGGTGACGTTCGTTGGCGAGGTTGTCGAGGGCGGCTTCGAGCCGCTCGAGGTCGGCCACGGCGTGACTCTCACCGTCGCAGGCCTCGCCGAGGTAGGCGCGCGACACCTCGGCGGCGATCCCCAACAACAGCGCCCGCGGCATCGGCTCGAGGTCCTGATGCACCAGGCGCGCCCTGGTCATCGCCGCCTCGCTGCGAGCCTGATAGCCACGCAACACGTGAAACGGCATCGACAGGACCGGATCGGTCGCACGCGGTTCTTCGCCGTCGATCCGCAACTGCACGACGATCCGATAGCTGCCGTCCGCCAGCCCCTCGCATGGCAGGCTGACCTCGGGTCGGGCACGACGCAGATCCCCGACGTCGGTCGAGCCGATCGGCTCCTTCGCCGACAACGTCGCACCGGTGGCATCGCGGACCGCAACGACGAACTCGAGCTTGCCCGGCTGCGCCACCGTGAACGGCAGGAACAGGGTCACGTTGAGGTTGCGGCAGATCTCGTTCCGGGCTTCAGGGTCGACGACCTCGGGCAGCAGGAAGGCGCCGATCGTCGCGCGCAGCACGAAGGCAAGGTCGGCCTCGACGCCGCGGAGCCGAGCCAACGCGCGGGCGACCGGCACGAACGGGTGACCACGATCCGGCTCGGCCAGCTGTTCGGCCATCGCCTGCCGGGTCTCGGCGTCGCGGCCGATCGACTCGACGAACACCTGGTCACGCAGTCGCTCGAGATAGAGGTAGCCCCAACGTTCGCGGTAGACCGGCCCCTGCGCCGCGCCCGCCACGGCCAGGGCGGTCAACGCGGCGCACGCAGCGAGTAGTTCTCTTTTACCCATGCCTTGAATGCCTCATCGATGCTCAGCGGGTTGAGACCGTAGACCTTCTGCAGCGCATCACGGGTCGGGCTGTCCCGCTTGATCAGCCGCACGAAGTCGCGGAACTTCGCGCCGCCATGCGCCGACAACAGGAAGTCGACGAGGGCGAACGACAGCGCATGCTCCTCGAACGACAGCTGATCGGTGTTGCGCTGGGAGAGCTCGGCGAAGGACACCGCCAAGCCGGCATCGACCATCTTGCGCACCGGCGTCCGCCACACCCCGCCCTTGAAGCCGGCACCGGGCTGCAGCAGGATCTCCTCGAAGCAGAAGTTGGCGCACTTGCCGGTGACCTTGTCCTCGAACCAATGCGCGATGCCGGCATCGAGCCAGCCCTGGTTGCGGTTGCCGAGCCAGTTCGAGGGCACCATGTTCGAGAACAGGATGTGCGCCAGGCTGTGCACGAGCGTGCGGTGCAGCTCCTCGTCTCCGGCCATCAGCCGCGGATCCTGCCACATGCAGTAGATACAAGGCACCCCCATCAGCTTGGTGCCGGCCGCGCCGGAGGTGCTGATGCCGGTGACCCGCGGACCGAGCGTGGCATGGTCATGCTGATCGCGGAACATGTAGACCTCCAGTCGACCCGGCAGGTCCGCGGTGGAGAGCTCGAGGGTCTCGCAGAACAGCGCGCGCAGGCTCTCGATGCGTTCGCCGTAGAGGTGCATCAGCTCGTGCGTATCGAGCTTCTTGCGGCCGACTGTCAGCGGCCGGATCGAGAAGGTCAGGTCGCAATGCGCGGTCTGCAGGTGCATCAACGGCTCGTTGGCGGTGATCGCATCGACGTCCTTGCGACGCTGCTGCAGCCAGGTCGCGACGAGTTCCTTGCGGCGCTCGAGCTCGAGTTCGACCGCGTGGTTGCTGCAACGCTTGCAATCGATCGCCAACGCGCCGCCGCAGCTCTTGCACGCCGCGACCTCGCTGCAGAACAACGTGCCGTGCGCGACCTGTTCCAGCTCCAGCATCTTGCCGTGCTTGGCGCAGGGCTGGCTGCCGTGGTTGTAGCAGGCCCGACAGGTCACGACCGGATGTTCCTGCGCCCCGAGGAAGCCGAGCAGCAACAAGGCGGCGATTGCGCGGTGCACCATGCGGCACACGATAGCGCGGGGCGGGTGATCGGTAACGGTCGGCGTGTCGGGCGTCAGGGCAGCTGCAGGATCTTGTGGACCTGCGGCAGCACGCGCGTGTCGAAACCGGCGCGCACGGCGCTGGCGAGGAAGCGCTCCAGCTCCGAGACACGAAGGCGCCGTGTCACGGTTCCGAAAGGAGTGACCGGCTGCAGGATCAGCTGGATCTTCGCCCGCACCGGCTGCAGCTGCTCGAGCGCCTGCTCGAACGCCGGGTCGGTGACCGCATCGGTCAACACGATCTTGACGTCCACCGTGGCACCGCGCCGCAGCGCGATCTCGCAACATTGGCGGTGCAGCTCGCCATAGCCACCGTTCCGGTCGGTGGCCGGACCGCCGACCGCCGCCCCGAGCGTCGCCGGCAGCTTGTAGTCAGCGCTGAGATGATCGACCTGCTGGACGCAGCGCGACAGGGCCTCGGGGTCGATGGCCGCGGTCTCGAGGTGCAGCCGTACGCCGTCCCGGCGCAGCGCGACCCCGAACTCGCGCACGAAGTCGGGAAACACCAGCGGCTCGCCACCGGTCAGGCTGACGCGTGGACTCCGGCCGTGCGGGCTGGCCTTGAGCACGAGGCCGACCAGCTCGGCGGCGCGCGCGCCCGTCACCGGATTGCCCTCGAACCGCTCGCTCGGACCGGCGCGCACCGCGAAGCGCTCCGCCGCCTGATAGCTGCCCGGCGTGTCGCAGTAGAGGCAACGCAACGGACACGTCGCGGTGCGCACGAACACCATCGGCAGACCGGCGAATCGACCTTCGCCCTGGACCGAGCCGAACACCTCGATCAGCGGCGCCCGCGCCCCCTTGGCCGCCGCGCTGCCACCCGGCGTCGCCGCGCTGCCGGCCTTGACCTGATGCAGCTTCTGCTTCCAGTCCAAGGGCGGCCTCAGGCGAACTGGGTCGCGAGGTCGTTGAGCACGTCGATGCCGCGCTGCAGCATCGCGTCGTCGGTCGCGAACGAGAGCCGGAAGTGCGTGTCGCGCGACGAGAAGGCCTTGCCGAGCACGATCAGCAGGTTGCGCTCGATGGCCGCCTGCAGGAACGCCGCGCTGTCCGGCTCGCCGGCAAACGGCAGCTGCGGGAACGCGTAGAACGACCCATCCGGCGCCCGCAACCGATAGGCCGGGTGCAGCTTCGCCGTCAACAGGTCACGCTTCTTGCGATAGTCCTCGCGGTAGGGCCGCATGTCGAGATCCGGCAGCGCCTCGACCAACGCGTGCTGCAGCGGCGACGGCGCGCACACGAACGAGAACTGCTGCAGCGTCTTCATCGCGTCGAGGACCTCCGCCGGTCCCGTCGCGTAGCCGACACGCCAGCCGGGCACCGCATAGGTCTTGCTGAAGCCACCGAGCTGGATGCAGCGATCGGCATAGGCGACCGGCGAGCAGTAGTCGTCGATGTAGGTGAAGAAGTCGTAGATCTCGTCGCTGACGACGAAGAGGCCGCGACGATTGGCGATCGCGCAGATGCCTTCGATCTCGGCGCGCGACAGCACGGCGCCCGTCGGGTTGCTCGGCGAATTGACGAAGATGATCTTGGTCCGCGGACCACACAGGCTCTCGATCTGGTCGAGGTCGACGGCGAAGCGCTCACCAGCCTGCCGCGGGTAGATGTCGTAGTACCGGACCGAAGCGCCGCACAGCGACGCCAGGTGTCGGTACATCATGAACGCCGGGTCGGGCAACAGGATCTCGTCGCCCGGGTTCAACATCGATTGGAAGGTCAGCACCAGCCCGCCCGAGACCCCGGCTGTGATCAGGCTGGTCTCGGGACGGCGACCATGGCTGCGTTCGGCCGCGGCGAGCACGAACTCGTTGAGCTCGGGCAATCCCTGCGTCACCGTGTAGCGGTTCTTGCCGTCGCGGATCGCCCGCTCCGCCGCCTGGCCGAGCGCCGGCGGCACCTCGTAGTGGGGCTGTCCGATCGACAGGTTGATCGGATCCTTCATCGAGGCGATGAGCTCGAACATGCGGCGGATGCCGCTCGGCTCGATCAGCTGAACGCGATCGCTCAGCACGCTTGACGGTTCGGCCACGTGACTCTCGGCCAACCGCTACTTCTTGTCGTCGGCTTCCGCCTTCTTCTTCTTGGTCTTGGCCTTGAACGCGGTCCTCACCTTGCGCAGACCCTCGACCGGATCACCCTCCCGCCATTCGCCGACCTTCTTCAGGACGGCGAGGCGTTCTACGCGGGTCCAGACATTGCGCTTACCGCTGGAGGCACCCTCCAGCTTCAAACTGCTGTGAATCGTCATGCTAGTGCTCGGGAAGGCCGGCTCGCGGTGGCGCTTGCTCGGCTGGACGGCTACTCCGGTGACGGCCGCCAGGGAGCGACCGAAAAATCAGGGCGAGCAGTCTACTGAACTGGGAAGGCCTGTGGCCACTCGTTTCCCTGGTTTCGCAAGCCGACGAACACCGGGCAGGGCACGTCCTCGGGCAGGGCCTGCAGCCGCGTCCGGGTCTCTGCCTTCTCGATGTTGCCGCTGTAGTAGACGGTTACGAACCAGACGCGACCATGGGCGCCGTCGCGAACATAGGGACGGGCCTTCGCCAACCCGTGGCCAGCCAGGTATTCGCTGAGCCGGATGGCACGGGTGCGTGCCTCGTCCTCCGGCATGTCCTCATAGGCTGCGACGAAGTAGGCATGGCTGGCCAGCACTTCGGTATCGGCCTCGAGAATGCGCGGCGCCCGCGGGCCGGAGTTGTTCGGCCCACCGCCGGAGTGATTGACATTGAGCCCGGCCCCTGAGTCGTCCCCGTCGAAGCCGAAGCGATCACCGACCAGGAATCCACCGCCGAAGCATGCCAGGGCCAGCGCGAACGCGAGCCAACCCGGGAGCATGACACCGCGCCGTGTGGCACTGCCGCCACCGCGCCGCGTCGACGAACCGCCGAGCAGGCGTAGGACCGTACCGCCAAGGTTGCCCAACAGACCGGACTTGCCACGACGTCCCCGGCCATTGCCGCGCGAACCGAGCAGCAACACGAGATCACTGACCTTGCGAGCCACGAAACACCCCCCGCGCCGACCGGCACGCTGGAAAACGAACAACTGACCGCGTCATCGCCGACCAAGCGACAACCGTCGGCACGGTAGCGAACGGCACGGCATGGCGCAACGCCGCGGCCGCGGCTTTCGCCGGCCGTCAGCCGCCGGCCAGTTCTTCGAGCGCGGCGCGGACCTGAGGTTTGGCTCCCTCGGCGCCGTGGGCCAGGCAATCGGTCGCGAGCTTGCGGGCCTCGTCGGTCTTGCCGCGCCGCATCAAGGTCAGGGCCAGCATGTAGACCTGCTGACTGGCGTCGAGTTCGTGCTTCTGCTGCCAGGCAACGGCCTGCCGACAGAGCAGCTCGAGTTACTCGAGGTCGACGTCCGGTTGCACGCGCAGGGCCATCGCCAACAGACCCGACGCCCAGTGCTGGTCGGGGTCGATGCGCAGGCAGCGCCGGAACTCGGCAATCGCGGCGTCGTACTCGGCGGCCTGCAGATGGGCGACACCACGCGCCTCGTGGTGACGCCACAGCGCCTCGAGCTGCATCCGCACACCGTCGAGGTCCGCCGTCTTCGGCGCGACCTCGAGGCAGCGCAGCCAGGCGTCGCCGGCCCCGATCTGATCCCGATGCTGCAGCAGCCGCTCGAAGCCCAGATCGCGCAGGCTGTCGCACAGCATCACCTGCGCATCCTCGAACTCGGGCAGGCAGGCATGGGCCTTCTCGAGATGCTCGACGGCCGCCGCGAACTTGCGCCGCTCGCGCGCAATCCGACCGAGCACGAGATGCGCCTTGGGTTCGTCCGGATTGTATGCCAGTGCCCGCTCGACGAACCGCAGCGCCTCCTCGTGCGAACCACCGGGCTCGGAAAGGCGGGCGTAGCCGCGAACGGTCAGGACGTTGGATAGGATCTTCTTCGACTCGGTGTCGTCGGGACGGAGCCGCAGATACGCCTCGAGCTGCATGATGGCATCGTCGAGGTGGCCAGCCCCGACCAGGGCCATCGCCCACTCCTGCCGCAACGCCGGGTCGTCGCAGTACTGCAACCCGGTCCGGGCATGCTTGCCGGCGTCCTCGTAGTTGCCGGCCTGGCGCAGCATCCGCGCCGCGTCGAGGTAGGCCTCGACCCGCAACGGGTCCGCCCGTTGCACGCGCAGATAGTCGCGCAGCGCCGCGAGCACATTGCCGCGGGCACGATTCCAGGAGGCCTTGGCGAACAACAGCGAGGGGTCGTTCTCGTGCTGTCGCAGCGCGGCATCGAGAACGGCGAAGGCTTCGAGGGCGCGCGGATCGTTCTCCGCCAGGACGCCGCTCTTGCCCTCGGCCACGGCTGCGGTCAGCTCGGCAGCGACCTTGGCCAGCTGCAACAAGGAGCCGAACGCGATGACCTCGGGGTGGTCGGGAACGGCCGCCACGGCGGCAGCGTGGCTCGCCGCCGCCCCGGCTTCGTCACCGGCCAGACGCAACGGCTGGAAGGCTGACAGGTGGGTCTCGACCAGCAGCGCGCGCGCCTGCTCGAGACGCTGCGCACCGACCTCGCGCTGCAGCTGCGCCGTGGCCGCCGCGACCGCCAGACGAGCTTGTTCGGCCGCGGCCGGATAGTCGGCACGTCGCATCGCGATCTGCATCAGGTCACGTCGGGCGCGCAGTTCGTGCACCGGATAGCGCGCCGCCTTCGCCGCGGCGTGCAGGTGCTGCTCGATCTCCTCTAGCGGCTGCGGCCGTCGCGCGCCCAGCTCGGCGGCGAGGTTGAAATGCGCCACCGCGTTGTCGTCGTCGACCGCGAGGCTCGACCGCCACAGCGACTCGGTGGTGGCAAAATCGTGGGCGCGTGAACCGGCGAAGAACCCGAGCGGCAGCAGAGCGAGGACGATCGACACCGCGCCGGCGCGGCCTCCGCACTTGATCGCCGCGATCGCGACCGCCAGCGCCATCCCGGGCACGGCGAGGTAGAGATAGCGATCGGCGGCGGCGATCGAGGACGCCGGCCAGGCGGTGTTGAACGGCACCAGCGCGGCGAGGAACAGCAGCAACCCGGCGCCGATCAGGCGCCAACTCCGACTCCACGCCAGCGCGATCGCCATGACGGCGAGGCCACCGATGGCCGACGCCGCCGGGACCAACGCCGCGCGGAACCGTTCGAGGGTCTGGATCTCCGGGTAGAGGACGTTCAGATCCGCCGGCCACAACACGGTCTTCAGGTAGTGCAGGAACGCACCGGGCACCTGCGGCCACAGGTTCGCCGACTCGCCGGCCGACATCGTCCCTTCCTCGACGGCGATCCGCTGGTGATGCCAGGTGATCGCGCCGCAGACGACGGCGAGCAACAGCGGCACGACGAAGCGGGCCGATCGACCGCCACCGACGAGACAGACGAGCAACGCCATCGCCGGCAACACCATCGCCGTCGCCTTGGCATACATCGCCAGCGCGGCGCTCAACATCACCACGACGATGCGCAGCCCGCCACCGCGCCTGCTGAAGACCACCGTCTGGTGCAATGCCAGCATCGTGAACAGCCCGGCGAGCAGATCCTTGCGACCGGAGACCCAGGCCACCGATTCGGCGAGCGCGGGATGCAGCAGGAACAAGGAACCGGCCAGATGCGCCGGCATCGAGGCGACGTCGAGACGCTGGATCAGGCGGACCAACACGAAGGCCGTCAGCACGTGCAGCAGCAGCGAGTGCAGGTGCGGCAGCAACGGGTTGCCGGCACCGAACCACCAGTCGAACCAGAGCGACGCGTGCGCCACCGGCAACCAGGCGTTGGCGATCGGCCGCGACGGATCGAAGATCGCGGCCAGCCCGGCGCGGAACTCGGGGTTGTCCGGACCGAAGAAGAAGTTGTCGTCGAAGGCGAGCAACCCGGCCCCGAGCAAGGGCGGCAGCCAGGTCACGGCGGCCAGCACCGCCAGCAGCGCGAACGTCACCGATCGCGACCACGGCCTGGCGGTCGCGGTCACGAGATCGCTCGATCGGAATCGCTGCGGGGCGACGAAATCCACGGAACTCGTCATCAGAGGGGACGGGCACGATAGCGAGTGACGGGGCGTGAGGCGACTCGCCCGCCGTTTCGAACCGCAGTTCCGATTCGTTTCGAACCCCGTACGCCGCCGCGATGCTCGCCGTCGATCGAACGGTTGCCGTGACACTGGTCGCGGCCCAACGGCACGAGCCAGCAGATTCCGATCAGATGCCGAGCAACCGCAACGCCAGCTGGGGTTGCAGATTGGCCTGGGCCAACACCGAGATGGCGGCCTGCTGCATGATCTGGTTGCGCGCCAGCTCGGCGGTCTCGCGCGCGATGTCGACGTCGCGGATTCGCGACTCGGCGGCGACCAGGTTCTCGGCCTGCACGCCGAGGTAGCGGATCGTGCTCTCGAGCCGGTTCTGCATCGCGCCGAACCGGCCGCGCGAACGTGACACGCTGTCGATCGCCTGATCGATCGAGGTCAGCGCCGAGGTCGCGCCACCGACATCGGTGATGCCGAGCACGTCGAGCCCCAGCGAAGTCGCGAGCACCGCCGACAGCCCGGCGGTCAGCGAGTCGACGCCGGCAGCGGTGCCCGAGCCGACCTGAAAGGTCACCGACGACGAGGAGCCGTCGAGCAGCCTGATGCCGTTGAACTCGGCGCTGCGACCGATGCGATCGATCTCGTCGACGAGGCTCTGGAATTCCTCGTCGAGCGTGGCGCGATCCTGAGCCGCGACGGTGCCGTTGCTGGCCTGCACGGCCAGTTCGCGCAACCGCAGCAGGATGCTGCCGACCTCATCGAGCGACCCTTCGGCCGTGCTCACCAGCGAGATGCCGTCGGCGGCATTGCGACCGGCCTGCTGCAGCGACCTCACCTGCGCCCGCAACCGCTCCGAGATCGCCAACCCCGCTGCGTCATCCGCCGCATTGCCGATACGCAATCCCGTCGCCAGCCTGCGGTAGTTCTGTGCCAGCCGCTCGGTCACCTGCGACAGCCCGCGTTGCGCGACCATCGAGGCGAGGTTGGTGTTGATGCGAAGGCCCAAGTCGTGCGAATCTCCGCTCACACCATCGGCCGCTGCGACGGCCCATTTCGCGCCGGCAGCGAGCCCGCGATGGCATGGGGGCGCCGACGTGCGGGCGGTGGCCTCAGCGCCGCGCGCGTTGCTGCCGCCGGCCGATGGCCTGCAGCAGCGACTCGCGCTGGCGGGACGGCACCGTCGTGGCCGCCTGCCTGGCCGCCGCCTCGATCACCGGATCCCAGTGCGGTTGTTCGAGCACCGCCAGCACCAGCTCCTGCCGATCGCGGCTCGGCAGATCGTCGGCGACGCGGAGCAGGGCAGCGCAGAGTCGGGTATCGGCCGGCAGCGCCAGCAGTTGCTTCGCCATCGCCAACCGCTCCGTGCTGCGCAGTTCGTCGAGCGCCGTGGCCAACGCATCGGCCCCCCGCCGATTGCCGATCACGATGCGCCCACAGGCATGCAGCAGCGATGCGCGATCACCGCTGCGGAACTCGTCGAGCCCGCGCAGGACGCGCAGACCGAGCTCGGCCGAGGCATGCGGAGTGCGCAGCAGGCCGAGCATCGCCGCCCCCTCCTCCTGGCTCGGCAACTCGTCGACCGCCTCGAACAACAACCCGCTTCGGCCCGGGTCGCCGAGCAGCAGGAACGCCAGCGCGTCGAACAGCGGCCGACGTGACGCCAGAGAGAAGTCGTCGAGGCGTCGCAGCACGACCTCGGCACAGCGAACCCCGACGCCTGGACTCCGCGCGATGAGCAGCGCGGCCTCGTGGTGATTCTCCTCGGCCATCGCATCGAGCCAGCGGGCGAGCCGTTCCTCGCTCGACGCGGCCGGCAATGCCAATCGGGTCAGCCGGACGGCATCGGCCCGGCCGATGTCGAGTTCGGCATGGCGATCGAGCAACGCGGCGCAGCGGGCGGCGCCTTCGCCGGCCCACTGCTGCAGGCAGTCCATCCGGGCCTTGGCGAACGGGAAGCCCGCGGCTGCTGCCAGCACGGGGCCCGGATCCTCGCCAGGCGCCGTCGCGGCCTGCTGCATCGCAGTCAACTGGCTGCGCCACTGCCGCAACGACGGGTGGTCGACCGGCATCCTGTCCCGCGCCCAATCGCCAAGGAAACCGCCCTCCAACTCACTCGCGACCTCGGCGCCGAACAGCTGACCATCCTTGTAGGTCGCGATCGCGATGCGGTCGCGATCGAGCGTCTCGAGTCTGACCTGGCCGAGCTGGGGATCGCTGAACGTGACATGGCTCGAATAGGAATGGACCGAGCAGGCGGGGACGATGAGCAGGGCTGCGAACAGGAGACGGAGTTTCGGCATGATGACCTCGATGAGCCCGCGCGGCGGGGAGGAAGGACAGAAGAAGGTCAGGAGAGCGCAATCGCAGCGGTAGCCGAGGCGAAGTCTCCACCTTCGCGGGATGTGTGAGGCAGCTGGTGAACGCACCACCCCGCGGCTACAACGAACCGCGTGGCGATCCACCGCGGGCACCTGCTGATGCACCTCGAACGGCTGCAGCAGGCCTATGGCGGCGAGATGGCATTGCCGCTGCCAGCCATCGCGCCCCGGCCGGCCGCGTCTCGATCGTCCGCCGTCGGCGCACCGACGCGACGCGCCTCCCCTATTCGCCCAGAGGTGACGCCCGAGAATCGGACCCCGCCGCCACTGGCGAGACCCGCAACACCTCGAGCCGCGCCGACCGCGCTGGTGGACCCCGACCCCGCGCCACCGAGACCAGCCGCCCACGCCGAACCGGCCGCTGCCACTTCGGTCGACGGCCCGCGCGGACATTCGCTCGATGCTCTGCGCGGAGAGTTGATCGGCTGCACCCGGTGCAAGCTGTCCGAGCGGCGCAAATCAGTAGTCTTCGGCGAGGGCAATCCAGAGGCACGGGTCCTGTTCATCGGTGAGGCCCCGGGCGCCAACGAGGACCGCACAGGTCGCCCGTTCGTCGGCGCCGCCGGCCAGCTGCTCGACGCTATCATCAACAATGCCATGGGCTTCGATCGCTCCGAAGTCTACATCGCCAACGTCAACAAATGCCGTCCACCGAATAACCGCGAGCCCCAGCCTGACGAGGTGGCTGCCTGCCTACCCTTCCTTCGGCAGCAGGTCCAGCTCATACGCCCTGAGGTCATCGTGTGCCTGGGCCGAGTCGCAGCCCAGAACCTGCTGGGGCGGACCGAGTCGGCGACGCGGCTGCGCGGCATGGAACTCGAGTACGAGGGCATCCCGGTGGTCGTCACCTGGCACCCTGCCTATCTGCTGCGCGAGCCCTCGCGCAAGCGCGAGACCTGGGAAGACATCAAGCGCTGCAACCGCCTTCTGGGCCGCCCCGAAGTGCCGCCGGCCAAGGCCTGATCGCAGGTTGCGTGGAGTCGGCAGATCCGACGTCACCGGGCGAAGAGCAACCTTGACCACATTGTCGCAGCCCGCTACGGTCCCGCGACCCTCCCGACCCGGGTCGAGAGCTGGCCACACTTTGTCCGGACCGTTGCGTACGAGCCGGGTGCCGCCAGCTCCCGTGCGACCGTGTGTTCCTGTGGCATGCAGACACGCCGAGCACCGGGTTTCCAACTTCGTGGTTGTTCTTTGCTCGGAAGTCCCCGAGCGTCTGCTCGCCCCCTCCCCTGTTCGCCCTCTCAGCAGGCATTCAGCATGATCAAGGTTCAGACCCTGCGCTTGCGCGGCCTCTTCGCTTCGCCCCTGCTTGCCTTGGCCGCCTGTTCGGGCTCGCCAATGCACTTCGGCGGCGTCACCGCCAACCCGGAAGCTTCGCCTCTCACGACCGAGTCGACCGCGACCTCTACCGCCGACGCGTCGGTGCAAGACCCCCAGGGCCAGGAGCCCACGCGGCGTCAGGCATTGGTGAAGCAGGCCGTCGAGAACGCACGCCGTTCGCTCGATCTCCGTCTCTTCGAAGAGGCGCGCAACGAGGCGGCCTTCGCGCTCGAACTCGACAACGACAACACCGATGCGCGCGAGATCCTGCGCCGCTGCAACAAGATCCTCGGCAAGGATGTCACCATGACCGGTGGCGGCCTCGACGAGGCGCTGGTGATCGAGCGCATCCGCCTCGAGCGCGAGCGCGCCCTGGTCGAGAACGAACTGCAGCTCGGTGAAGCCCTGATGCAGAACCA